>NZ_JAMYRK010000037.1:0-61836 GCF_040321335.1 Mesorhizobium sp. M0437 | reverse complement strand
TCGCGGGGACCTTCGAGGTCGACCTCCATGATCTGCAGCGGCTTTCCGGCGGCAACGGCGACAGCGGCGCGCGTTTTCATCAGGCAATCCTCCCAAGGCAGTCTGCAATCCAGGTTAGATTTAACTTACCATTCAGCTCTGCGCTATGCATGAAGCGACGTTCTGACCCCGGATTTTCGTCAGCGCCCGCCGATTTGCATGCGGGATAGGCTCCGACTTTGCCTTGACCGGCCCCCTGAAGCCCATAAAACGGGAAGCCCGTAAAAGAAGGGCAGCCGAGGGACGAGGCCTGCATGTTCACAAAGATCCTGGTCGCCAACCGTGGCGAGATCGCCTGCCGCGTGATCAAGACGGCGCGCAAGATGGGCATCGCCACCGTCGCGGTCTATTCCGACGCCGACCGCGACGCCGTGCATGTCGAAATGGCCGACGAGGCGGTGCATATCGGGCCTTCGCCGGCTGCGCAAAGTTATCTGGTCGCGGAAAAGATCATCGCCGCCTGCAAGGCCACAGGAGCAGAGGCCGTGCATCCCGGCTACGGTTTCCTGTCCGAGCGGGCATCCTTCTGCGAAGCGCTGGAGCAGCAAGGCATCGTCTTCATCGGCCCGAAGCCCAAGGCCATCAAGGCGATGGGCGACAAGATCGAATCGAAGAAGTTCGCCAACGCGGCCAAGGTGTCGACGGTGCCCGGCTGGCTCGGCGTCGTCGAAAGCGCCGCCCATGCCGAAAGAATAGCCGGCGAAATCGGCTATCCCGTGATGATCAAGGCTTCGGCCGGCGGCGGCGGCAAGGGCATGCGCATCGCCTGGAGCAAGGCAGAGGTGCGCGACGGCTTCGACCGGGCGCGGTCGGAGGCCAAAAGCTCGTTCGGCGATGACCGCGTCTTCATCGAAAAATTCATCGTCGATCCGCGCCATATCGAAATCCAGGTGCTCGCCGACGCGCATGGCAATACGCTCTATCTCGGCGAGCGCGAATGCTCGATCCAGCGCCGCAACCAGAAGGTCGTGGAGGAGGCGCCGTCGCCGTTCCTCGACGCCAAGACCCGCAAAGCCATGGGCGAGCAGTCGGTGGCGCTGGCCAAGGCCGTCGACTACCAGAGCGCCGGCACGGTCGAGTTCATCGTCGACAGCGACAAGAACTTCTATTTCCTGGAAATGAACACGCGGCTGCAGGTCGAGCATCCGGTGACGGAGCTCGTCACCGGCATCGACCTGGTCGAGCAGATGATCCGCGTGGCGGCCGGCGAAAAGCTCGCCATCAAGCAGAGCGACGTCAAGCTGAACGGCTGGGCGGTGGAAAGCCGCCTCTATGCCGAAGATCCGTATCGCAACTTTCTGCCGTCGATCGGCAGGCTGACGAAATACCGGCCGCCGGAAGAGGGAAAATTCGGCGAAATCGTCATCCGCAACGATACCGGCGTTACCGAAGGCTCGGAAATCTCGATGTTCTACGACCCGATGGTCGCCAAGCTGTGCACCTGGGCGCCGACACGGCTGGCGGCGATAGACGCGATGTCGGAAGCGCTGGACAGTTTCGTCGTCGACGGCATCGAGCACAACATACCGTTCCTGGCGGCGCTGATGCAGCATCCGCGCTGGCGGGAAGGGCGGCTATCGACGGCGTTCATCGCCGAGGAATATCCCGACGGCTTCGCGCCCATTGTGCCGAACAGCGAAGAAAACGCGGTGCTGGCCGCGATCGCCACCGCGGTCGAACTGCTGCGCCGCGACCGGCTCGACCGGCTGGGCGGGCGGCTGGCGCCGCATTCGGGCGCCTTGAAACGCGATTGGGTGGTGAAGATCGGCCGGGATTATCTTTCGGTTGCCATCGTCGAAGGCATGATTTCCATTCCGATGGAGCTCGACCTCACAATCGACGGCGGCAAACCGCTGACGGTGGCATCCGACTGGCGGCCGGGCGATCTCATCTGGCGCGGCACGGTCGGCGGCCGCAAGGTCGCGGCGCAAGTCAGGCCGGTGCTGAACGGGTTCCGCATCGCCTGGAAAGGCATCTCGGTGACAGCCCGCGCCATGCTGCCGCGCACCGCCGAACTCGAAAGGCTGATGCCGGAAAAAGTGGCGCCGGATACCTCGAAGATGCTGCTATGCCCGATGCCCGGCCTCGTCGTGTCGATTGCCGTTGCCGAGGGGCAGGAGGTCAAGGCCGGCGAGACGCTGGCCGTGGTCGAGGCGATGAAGATGGAAAACGTGCTGCGCGCCGAGCGCGACCTCATCGTCTCGAAGCTCAACGCCAAGCCCGGCGACAGCCTTGCCGTCGATGCTGTGATCATGGAATTCGCGTGAGGTTGGACCCGCCCTCGACGCTCTGTCTGAAGTTGGCGGGACAGCGCGCCCCTCTGTCCTGCCGGACATCTCCCCCTAAAATGTCCCTAAAGTGGGGAGATTGGCAGCTTCGGCGCCTAGCTCGCTCCTGCAACGTTGGAAATTGGCGAAAGCCGAGATGATGGCCAATCTCCCCCCTCGTGGGGGAGATGTCCGGCAGGACAGAGGGGGGCGCGAAGGAACGCGACCTTGCAATTGGTTGGGCACGCTCAGTGGAGGAGGGACAAGGCGAGGCCGCGAGGAATTCGCATTTTTCCCCGTCGCGCCGTATTTTGTTCTTGCTTTGTGCCGGCAGCTATGCTAGTAATTTGGGTATGGTGCTAATTGGCTCCAGCGACCCGCCCGCAGTGGCGGGTTTTTATTTGCAGCCTGACGTCGGCGGGACAGCGCCCCTCTCTGTCCTGCCGGACATCTCCCCCACGAGGGGGGAGATTGGCAGCTTCGGTGGCAGCGCCTTTCTGCCGGCGGAAGCGATTGCTAAGTTCACAAAGCTCCAATCACTACCGCTGGACTCGTGTTACCCGGTGCCGGACAATACAATACAATACATCTTCATCGACTGAGTCCTTGTGAGGCGGCGCGAAAAAACCATGGCGGATGAAAGACTTCCACGCGATCCCTTGCTGCGCGAGGCCTATGCAAAGGCGTCGCGGGCGGAGGCGGCGGCGCGTCGATTCATTCATCTGCGCGTGCATTCGGCCTATTCGCTGCTCGAAGGTGCCTTGCAGCTCGGCAAGATCGTCGGCCATGCGGTGCAGGACGAATGCCCGGCAATCGCCGTCACCGACACCAACAATCTGTTCGGCGCGCTGGAATTCGCCCAGAAGGCGGTAAAGGATGGCATCCAGCCGATCATCGGCTGCCAGATCGACCTCGCCTTTTCCGGCGAGGCGAGCGACAGCCAGCGCGACCGCAGGCGGCAAGGACCGGAGATGCGGCCGGTCGTCCTGATCGCCGCAACCGAGGCCGGCTACGGCAATCTGGTCAGGCTGGTCAGCCGCGTCTACCTCGAGACACCGCCCGGCGAAGCGGTGCATCTGACGAGCGAGATGCTGCAGGGCCACACCGACGGATTGATCTGCCTTACGGGCGGGCCGCGCGGTCCGATCGGCACTGCCTTGAAACAGGATCGCCGCGAACTCGCCGAGACCAGGCTGTCGGCGCTCAAGGGCCTGTTCGGCGACCGGCTCTATGTCGAGTTTGAGCGGGTCTCCGGTTACGACCGCGCCATCGAGCAGTCGTCGGTCGACCTCGCCTACCGCCACGATCTGCCGCTGGTTGCCACCAACGAGGCGTTTTTCTTCTCTCGTGAAGACTATGAGGCGCATGACGCCCTGATCGCCATCGCCGAAGGTTCCGTGGTGGCGGCCGACAATCGCCGCCGCCTTTCGCCCGACCACTTCCTGAGAAGCCAGGCCGATATGGCGAGGCTGTTCGCCGACCTGCCGGAAGCTATCGACAACACCGTCGAGATCGCGCTGCGCTGCTCGTATTACCCGAAGACCCGCAATCCGATTCTGCCGCGCTTTGCCGGCCGCGATGTCGCCGACGCCGATGCTGCGGTCAAGGCGGAGGCGCAGGAGCTTGCCAGGCAGGCGCATGAAGGGCTAGAGGCGCGGCTGGCGGCGCACGGCCCGACGCCGGGCTACACGGTCGAGCAATATCGCGAAAGGCTGGATTTCGAGCTCGGCGTCATCGAGAAGATGAAATATCCGGGCTATTTCCTGATCGTTGCCGACTTCATCAAATGGGCCAAGGCACAAGGCATTCCGGTCGGCCCGGGCCGCGGTTCGGGCGCCGGCTCGCTGGTCGCCTATGCCACGACCATCACCGACATCGACCCACTGCGTTTTTCGCTGCTGTTCGAGCGCTTCCTCAATCCCGACCGCGTGTCGATGCCCGACTTCGACATCGACTTCTGCCAGGACCGGCGCGAGGAAGTCATCCGCTACGTCCAGCAGAAATACGGCCGCGACCAGGTTGGCCAGATCATCACCTTCGGCACGCTGCAGGCGCGCGCGGTGCTGCGCGACGTCGGCCGCGTGCTGCAGATGCCTTACGGGCAGGTCGACAAGCTGAGCAAGATGGTGCCGTCGAACCCGGCCAATCCGGTCAAGCTCGCCGACGCCATCGCCAACGAGCCGCGCTTTGCCGAAGAGGCGGAGCGTGAGCCGATCGTGCAGACGCTGCTCGATACGGCGCAGAAACTGGAAGGTCTTTATCGGCACGCCTCGACGCACGCCGCCGGCATCGTCATCGGCGACCGGCCGCTGTCGGAGCTGGTGCCGATGTACCGCGATCCGCGCTCGGACATGCCGGTCACGCAGTTCAACATGAAATATGTCGAGCAGGCCGGGCTGGTGAAATTCGACTTCCTTGGCCTGAAGACGCTGACGGTGCTGGACAGGGCCGTCAAGCTGATCCGCCGCCGCGGCATCGAGATCGATCTTGCCCACATTCCGCTCGACGACCCCGAAACCTACGCCATGCTGTCGCGCGGCGAGGTGGTCGGCGTGTTCCAGGTGGAAAGTGCCGGCATGCGCAAGGCGCTGATCGGCATGCGGCCCGACTGTATCGAGGACATTATCGCGCTGGTCGCGCTCTACCGGCCGGGGCCGATGGAGAACATACCGACCTACAACGCCAGAAAGCACGGCGAGGAGGAGATGGCGTCGATCCACCCGAAGATCGACCATCTCGTCAAGGAGACGCAAGGCGTCATCGTCTACCAGGAACAGGTGATGCAGATCGCGCAGGAGCTCTCCGGCTATTCGCTGGGCGAAGCCGATCTGCTGCGCCGCGCCATGGGCAAGAAGATCCGCGCCGAGATGGACAAGCAGCGCGAGCGCTTTGTTTCGGGCGCGGTCGAGCGCGGCGTCGGCAAGCCGCAAGCCGACTTCATCTTCGACCTGCTGGCAAAGTTTGCCGACTACGGTTTCAACAAATCGCATGCCGCCGCCTATGCCGTCGTCTCCTACCAGACCGCCTATCTGAAGGCGCATTACCCCGTCGAATTCCTGGCGGCATCGATGACGCTCGACATGGGCAATACGGACAAGCTCGCCGATTTCCGCCAGGATGCGCTGCGCCTCGGCATCGAGGTGGTGGCGCCGTCGGTCATGACGTCGTTCCGGGATTTCGAGGTCGGCGAGAACCGCATCTTCTATTCGCTGGCCGCGCTCAAGGGCGTCGGCGATGCGGCGGTCGAGCACATCGTCGCCACGCGCGGCGAAAAACCCTTCAAGAGCCTCGCCGATTTCTGTGAAAGGGTCGATCCGAAGATCGTCGGCAAGCGCGTCTTCGAAAGCCTGATCATGGCCGGCGCGCTCGACTGCTTCGGTCATGACCGCGCGGCGATGATGGCCGGCGTCGAGCGGATGATGGGGCTGGCGTCGCTGGCGCAGCAGAATGCCGTCACCGGCCAGCATGACATCTTTGGCGCCTCGCTCGGCGCACAGTCGCAGGCGCTCAACTTGCCGGCGACCGATCCCTGGCTCGCCGCCGACCGCCTGCACCGTGAATTCCAGGTGGTCGGGTTCTATCTCTCGGCGCATCCGCTCGACGAATACAAGGCGGCGCTGCAGAAAATGCGGGTGCAGACCTGGGGCGAGTTTTCGGCCGCCGTCAAACGCGGTGCTGCCGCCGGCCGGCTCGCCGGCACGGTGACCACCAAGCAGGAGCGCAAGACGCGCACCGGCAACAAGATGGGCGTCGTGCAGTTCTCCGACACCTCCGGCCAGTATGAAGCGGTGCTGTTTTCCGAGGGGCTGGCGCAATACCGCGACTTGCTCGAACCCGGCCGCTCGGTGGTGATCACCGTTTCGGCCGAGGACAGGCCTGAAGGCGTCAATCTGCGCATCCAGACCGTGCAGTCGTTGGAGGAAGAGGCAAGCCGTATCCAGAAAGCGTTGCGCATCTTCGTCAGAAATGACGCACCGGCATTGACAATCCAATCGCAGCTTGGCCAGCGTGGCGACAGTCAGGTGAGCATCATCGTCATCAAGGAAGGCGGCGAGGGCGAGGTCGAGATCGAGTTGCCCAACCGCTACCGCGTATCGCCGCAGATCGCGTCGGCGATGCGGGCGGTGCCGGGCGTGGTCGAGGTGGAACTGGTCTAAGAGTTAGCGCACGCTTATGAAGCGGCGATCTCCGCCGGTTGCGGTGCTCTCCGCTGCAGGTTGAGCAGATTTCCCATGAGGATCAGCAGGGCGCCACCGGCGGTGAAGGCGTCGATCTGCTCGTGATAGAGCAGCCATCCGATCACCGCCGACAGCGGCACGCGCAAAAAGTCCATTGGCGAGATGACCGTCGCATCGGCATAGACAAGTGCGCGGGCCATGCAGAAATGCGACGACATGCCGGTGAAGGCGATGAGCAGGATCCACGGCCAGAGCTCAAGCGGCGGGTTGCGCCATTCGTAAAGCGCCGGGACGAGGCCAAGCAGCGACTGGATGATCAACATCCAGAAGATGATGCGCACGACGCTGTCCGTCCGCGTCAGCGACTTGACGAGAACCACCGAGACGCCGAAGCAGACCGCGGCTCCCAGCACGATAACATGCCCCGGATTGACCGCGCCGACGCCCGGACGCACGATGATCACAACGCCGATCAGCCCGAGCACGATTGCCGCCAGCCGTGGCCGGGACAGCCTTTCGCCGAGGAAAGCGACGGCCAGCAAAGCGGTCCAGATCGGCGTCGTGAATTCGATCGAGATCAGTACCGCAAGCGGGATCAGCGTCAGGGCGTAGAGCCAGGCAGCCTGGCCGGTATAGTGGACGACGTTGCGGGCGATATGAGCCAGCGGGCGTCCGGTGCGCATCGCCGCAAAACCGCCTGACATCATGACCAGCGGCAACAGGATGAAAAAGCCGATCACCGAGCGCAGCTCGAGCACCTGGAAGACGTTTAGTTCGGCCGTCGTGGCGCGGCCGGCCACCGACATCGCCAGGAACGAGGCGATCGACAGCGCCATCCAGAACGCGGCCTTGGGGATCGAGGGTGCGGGTGCCATGCGGCTATGTCGCAAGCCGGAGCGCTCATCGCAACCGCTAGCCGACGCATTCGACTGGGCCAGCCGTGCAGCGTTGCAAACAGTGATGTTGAAGCCGGAACCCGCCGCTGAGGGAAGCGTTGGTCCCTCAGTGTTTGCGTGCTGTGTTTTGGACACCAACGAGGAGCGGTCCGATGAAATCACTTGCACGATTTGTACTTGCCGGCTGCCTGACGGCCGGGGCCGGGGCAGCGCATGCCGACGATCCGGATTTTCTTCGCTCATTCCAGGGGAATTTCGCCGGCAAAGGCATCGTCAAGGTGACCACCGATGCGCCGACGGTGAATGTCTCTTGTCATTTCAATTCCGACGCAACGTCGAGCTCGCTATCGCTCGACGGCAGCTGCCGCGGTCTTATCGTGGTAACGCGCGCCATCAGCGCCGATCTCAAATCGAGCGGGACGAAATACACCGGCACCTATGTCGGATCGCGCACCGGGCCGGCGCAATTGAGCGGCAGCCGCTCCGGCAACGCAATCAATCTCGGCATCCGTTGGGCCAAGGAGGTCAATGGCGATCGCAAGGCGCAAATGACGGTCGAGAAGAACGGCGAGAATGGCATGCGGCTGATCGTCGTCGATACCGATCCGAAAACCGGGAAGAGTGTGGTGGCCACCCGGATCGATCTGCAGCGCACGTGACTGGGGCAAGTTGATATTCAGGTGAGGCCGGCCTGCGAAAGGCGGTTTCCTGCGCATCCAGTGCTCACGTACTCACAAGTGCGCTCCGCTCCGGTTCTCGGAAACCACCCTTCTCGACTCGGCCTGACCTGAATCTCAAACATGCCGGTATCATTCCTCGACCGGTTCGGGCGGATGGGCATCGCGGCCCTTGCCGAAGGTATAGCCGGTTTCCACCGCCCTGCGGCCGAACTTGCCGCGCAGCGTGTCGATGGCGCCTTCGGCCATGGCGCGCTTGCGTGACTGGACGTCGACCAGGTCGGGCGGGTCCGCCCGGTCATCGTCGGAGAGATCGCTGACGCCAATGCCGAGCAGCCGGTATTTCGTGCCATCCGCTTCCTTGCGCAGCAGCTCGAGCCCGGTCTGAAAGATGCGGTCGGCCAGCCGGGTCGGATCGCCGAGCTGGCGATTGCGCGTGCGGATCCTGAAATCCTGGGTCTTCAGCTTGAGGACGACGGTGCGTCCGGCAATGCCGGATTTCTTCAGCCGGGCCGAGACTTTTTCCGACAGCGCCCTCAGCACCGAAACCAGTTCGTCGACGGAGGCGATGTCGGTATCGAAAGTGGTTTCCGCCGAGACGCTTTTCGCGTCCTGGTCGGGAACGACGCGACGGTCGTCCTCGCCGCGCGAAAGCCGGTAGAGCCGGTCGCCCATGACGCCGTAGCGGCGCATCAGATCGCCACGTTCCATGCGCTGCAACTGGCCGATGGTGCGGATGCCGTCGCGCTCGAGTGTGGCGGCAAAGGCCTTGCCGACCCCCCAGATCAGCGTCACCGGCTGCTCGGCCAGGAAGCCGATAGCCTCGGCCTCGCCGATCACCGAAAAGCCGCGCGGCTTGCGGAAGTCCGATGCCACCTTGGCCAGGAACTTGCAGTAGGAAAGACCGGCCGAAACGGTGATGCCGATCTCCTTTTCCACGCCGAGTGCGAAGCGCGCCAGGACCACCGCAGGCGGCAGGCCATGCAGGCGCTCGGTGCCGGCGAGGTCGAGAAAGGCCTCGTCGATCGAGAGCGGCTCGACCAGCGGCGTCAGCGCCTGCATCATGGCGCGCACCTCACGGCCGACGCGGACGTATTTTTCCATGTCCGGCGGCAGGACCACCGCTTCCGGGCAGGCTTCGAGCGCCTTGAACATCGGCATTGCCGAGCGCACGCCGTGGATGCGGGCAATGTAGCATGCGGTGGAGACGACGCCGCGCTTGCCGCCGCCGATGATCAATGGCCGGTCCTTCAACGCCGGGTTGTCGCGCTTTTCGACCGCCGCGTAGAACGCGTCGCAATCGATATGGGCAAGGCGCAGCCGGTAGAGCTCCGGATGGCGGGCGAGCCGTGGACTGCCGCAGCGCTCGCAACGGCGTGCCTCGCTGCGCTGAAAACTCAGGCAGTCGCGGCAAAAACCGTGTTCGGGATTGTTGACAGGGGCCGCCATCGCTGCGAACATAAAGAGAACAAATGTAATGGTACGTCAGGACGGATGCCACGACAAGGCGGTGGGCCGGGAGAGAGCTCATGAATACGACCATAGCGCCGCTAGTGCCCGAGCTTTGGGCGGATTTCGAAGATCTTTTCGGTAGGCAAGGCGCCTGCTACGGCTGCTGGTGCACACATTTCCGGCTGTCGCCCGCAGCACGCCGCGCGAGCAACCGGGAGCGCAACAAGGACCACATCAAGGCGCGGATCGGGGCCGGGCCGCCGCCCGGCGTGCTGGCTTTCGAGGGTGGCCAGGCGGTCGGCTGGATGCAGATCGGCCCGCGTGCCGACGTGCCCGAATGGAACAACCAGGGCAGGGGGTCGGCGCCGATCGACCCCGCCGACGCCAGCGATCCGGGCGTCTGGGCGATCTCCTGCTTCTTCATCCGCACCAAAGCACGCGGCAAGGGCCTGTCGCACCGCCTGGTCCAAGGCGGCATCGAGTTCGCCCGCGAGAACGGCGCGCGGCTGATCGAGGCCTGCCCGATCGACCTGTCGAAGGATTCGCGCTCGATCGGGCTGTTCGTAGGCTCGTCGCGGGTCTTCGAGAAGGCCGGGTTCCAGCGATTGGTCGAACGTAAGCCAGGCCGACCGCTGGTGCGGCTGGTGCTTTAGCCGGATGCGCTTTTGGCCTACAGCCGGCGTCTTGCCGCTGTAACGCTGTTTCACTAATACAAGCAATGATTTGGCCCGAGACAACGGAGAATCGACGTGAAGCGTGTATTGCCACTTGTTCTCGCCGTCGCGTTTAGCGCGCCCGCTTTCGCCCAGACCGTCGACAGCCAAGGCGCGAAGAAGCTTACCGATGATCTGGCACATTATTTCGGCAGGCAGGGTTTCGATATCGGGCTGGTGAAAATCACTGCCGACGGCGATGCGTACAAACTCGCCGTCGATTTCAAGCCGCTCGTCGCTTTGCTGTCGAAACAGGATTCCTTCAAGTTCGACGTCACGCCTTACGACATGCGGGTCAAGCCGCGCCAGGACGGGCAGTGGGACGTGTCGGCGGATACGTCGCTGACCGGATCGTTCGATTTCAAGGGGCCTCAAGGGCCGCAGCACATCGACTTTTCGGTGTCGAACAACAAGTTCACCGGTGTGTATGATCCGGCCCTGGTGGCCTTCGTCAGCGCCACGGGGTCAATGGACGCTATGACGATGAAAACCCGGGAGCCGAAGCAAGAGGCCGATGTCTCTGCCGGTGCCGGCACCGCCACGCTAAATTCGACGAAATCGGCGAACGGCGGCATCGATTTCACTGTCGCGGAAAAGATCTTGAATTTTGCTGAAGTCCTCAAAATCAACGATCCCGAGCGAGGGTTGAATTTCCCGGTCACCCTCAATGCGCCGGAATTTTCGGTGCATGCAAACGGCAAGGGTGTTCGGACAAAGCCGTTGATGGATCTGCTTGCTTTTGCCGTCGCTAATGAAGACGAGGCGAAACTGAAAGTAAATCAGGCGGAACTTAAGTCACGTCTCCTTGCGGCGTTGCCTGTCTGGGAAAGAATCGATGGAACGTACGCCTTCAAGGATTTCGCAATTGAGAGCCCAGTCGGCAAGTGGGGTGCGAAGCAGTTGGATTTGGCTAGCGGCATGGATGGCGTCTCCCAGAACGGCAAGATCAACTATGGGATCAAGGCCTCCGGTCTGACGATCCCCCGGCAATTGCTGCCCGCCTGGACTGGTCCACTGGTGCCGACGGATATCGACCTCAACTTCGGCGGTACCAATATCGATCTCGACACGATGGCGAAGAAGGCGATCGAAGCCTTTGATCTCAATAAGAATCCGCCGTTGCCGGGGGAATTCGGCAAGGCTTTGGTCGCCGATTTCAAGGCCAAGAAACCCAAAGTAATCCTCGGCCACTCGACCGTGAAGAATGGCGACGTCGAAGTCGCCATGGAAGGCGAGATGACTTTCCCGGGCGGCGAAAAGCCTGATGCGACCGTGACCGTCGCTGTGGCCGGCTACGACAGGATCGTCGATGCCTTGAAGGAAGGCGCCAAGAGCGATGAGCAGATGGCGCAGGCCTTCCCCTTTGCGCTGGCCGTCAAAGGTTTTGGCAAGACGCTGCCGGATGGCCGGCTGGAATGGGTGATCAACACCAAGGCCGATGGGTCCGTTGCGGTCAACGGCGCCATGCTGAAGGGGCCGGATGAAGTCCAGGACGACAGCGCCGGCCAGGATGACAACTCGGGCGATGATGGCGCGAATGGAACGGACAATTCGACCGGGGGCGAGGATTCGGACGGCGGCGACAATGGCGGGGCAGGACCGAAGCTGCAGCCCTGAGCGCTCGCATTAAAGCCCCAGAGCGCTCGCGATCTTCGGCGCGGCGTCGCGCCAGTCTTCGACGACTCTGACGCCGTCCGGCGGCGGCGGCAGGAAAGCGCGCAGCGAATTGTCGGCCATCAGATGGAAGAGATACGCATCGGCGACCGAGTTCTGCACCGACACAAGATTGGACGGCTGATCGTCGACGAAAGCGACCGGGCGGCCCTTGTTGCCGCGCAATTTGGCCACCGCCGGTCCCTTGGCCATTTCGGTGGTCAAAAGCGGGTAGGGCAATCCGAGCGCGTCGAGATGCGCACGGCGCACCACGCGGTGCTTGTGCGGCATGGCGGTTAGCAGAACGATCTCGGCGCTGTCGCTAAGCGCTGCAAGAGCATCCTCGGCACCGTCGGTAATGCTTTGCCAATCGGCCTGGGCGTCAAAGAATTCCCCCAGAAGTGCCGTAACCTCGGGCTGTTCGATCAAACGGCCGCTCGCCGTTTCGGTGATGTTGCCGGTGAGGCGGAAGGAAGCCAGCGTCAGGCCGAAGCCGCGCGATTTGAGGAAATGCGGAAACGGCCGGATGAATTCGAGCACGACGTCGTCGACGTCGAGCACCAGCAGCGGCCGGTCGTCGGCGGCCAGCTCCTCGATCTGCCGCGCCGTCTCGGGATCGTCGCTCATACCGAATGCTCATGATTGTCGTCGCCGAGCGGCAGCGCCCGCAATGCCTTGCCGACTGCGGCGGGCGGCGTTCCGGTCTCCTCGGAAAAACGCATCAGCGTCGGCTCATGGGCAAGGATGAACTGCAGCACGCCGGCCAGGAATCCCGGCTCGCCTGCCGCCCGGCGGATGGAATGGGCTTCGATGCCGGTGATCGCCAGGAAGCGGGGCAGAAGTTCCGGATCGGCGGCGACGAAGCCCAACGCCTTTACGGCAATGGTTTCCGCTTCCTCGCGCATTGACGCTGCGTTTGCCATCGCTACCTTCCTTCATGGGCGGAATCGTTCTGTTTTCGCAGTAGTGGCAAGTGTCGCCGGCAGCAAGCTCGCCCACCTGGAATCCGAACGCTTTTAGGGCGGCCGGTTTGCGTTTCGTCAATCATATTGCCGTATAGTGGGAACAGGTTTGGTGCGTGCCGACAAGGGGCGCATGACGGCACCCTTCGAGTGGAAGGTCAGCCGGGACGGGAAATCGATGCCAAAGAAGGTTATGATCGTCGAAGACAACGAGCTCAACATGAAGCTCTTTCGCGACCTCATCGAAGCGAGCGGCTACGAGACGGTGCGCACACGCAACGGCCTGGAAGCGCTGGATCTGGCGCGGCAGCACAGGCCGGACCTCATCCTGATGGACATCCAGCTGCCGGAAGTGTCGGGCCTCGAGGTCACCAAATGGCTGAAGGAGGACGATGATCTCCACGTCATCCCGGTCATCGCCGTCACCGCCTTCGCGATGAAAGGGGACGAGGAGCGCATTCGCCAGGGCGGCTGCGAGGCATATATCTCCAAGCCGATCTCGGTGCCGCGTTTCATCGAAACCATCAAATCCTACCTGGGCGATGCCTGATGTATCTTTCCAGCCGAGCCGGAGCTTTGTGAAATGACCGCGCGGATCCTCGTCGTCGACGACATCCCAGCCAATGTCAGGCTGCTGGAGGTTCGGCTGCTCGCCGAATATTTCGAGGTCCTGACCGCCACCAACGGGCCGGACGCGATCGAGATCTGCGAGAACGGCAAGGTCGACGTCGTGCTGCTCGACGTGATGATGCCCGACATGGACGGGTTCGAGGTCTGCCGGCGGCTGAAGGGCGACCCGGCGACATCGCACATCCCTGTCGTGATGATCACCGCGCTCGACCAGGTTTCGGACCGGGTGCGCGGCCTCGAGGCCGGCGCCGACGATTTTTTGACCAAGCCGGTCAACGATCTGCAGTTGATGACGCGCGTCAAGAGCCTGGTCAGGCTGAAATCGCTGACCGACGAGCTGCGGCTGCGCGCCTCGACGACACGCAATATCGGCATCGAGGAGCTTTTGAGCCGCAACTTCGCTGCCGACGATGCGGTGCCGAAGGTGCTGCTGGTCGACGAGCGCAAATCCTCGTTCGAGCGCATCCAGAAGATGCTGCGCGGCAGTGCCGATCTCGACGTCGCCAACGATCCGCATGCCGGCTTCTTCCAGGCCGCCGAGCAGCCGTATGAATGCGTGATGATCTCGACGGCCTTCGCCGATTTCGACCCGCTGAGGCTCTGCTCGCAATTGCGCTCGCTCGATCGCACCCGTTTCCTGCCGATCATCCTTCTGGCGGACGAGGGCGAGGAGGGACGTATCATCCGCGGCCTCGAACTCGGCATCAACGATTATCTGATGCGGCCGATCGACCAGCAGGAGCTGACCGCGCGGCTGCGTACGCAGGTGCGCCGCAAGCGCTACAACGACCAGCTTCGCGCCAGCGTCACCCAGACCATCGAGATGGCGGTGACCGATGCCCTGACCGGCCTGCACAACCGCCGCTATCTCGACAGCCATTTGCAGACGCTGTTCGACCGCGCCGTGGCACGGCGCCGGCCGCTGTCGGTGATGATCACCGATCTGGACCGCTTCAAGAGCATCAACGACGCGCATGGCCATGACGGCGGCGACGACGTGCTGCGCGAATTCGCGCGGCGGCTGCGCAAGAATGTGCGCGGCATCGACCTGGCCTGCCGCTTCGGCGGCGAGGAGTTCGTCGTGGTGATGCCGGACACCGACGGCGCGGTGGCCGAAAAGGTCGCCGAGCGCATTCGCGCCGAAATCGCCCAACTGCCGTTTCCCGTCGGCGCCGAAGGCAAAGCCGTCGAAGTCACCGTCAGCGTCGGCGTTTCGTCGGTGCTGAAAGGGGTGGACACGGTCTCCGCGCTAATGAAACGCGCCGACCTTGCGCTCTACGAAGCCAAGAGCGGCGGCCGCAATCGCGTCGTCGCCAAGGCGGCTTAGCACCGAACACCAATTGCCGGGTCAACGCGACAAGGTTACGAATTTACCTTAATCCAAGCGATTTGCGAGGCTTGGTTAAGAAACGGTTGATTTCCATAAGTTGTTGCGCAAATGTGCAGCCCTTAGACGTAACCGGCACGAGGCTAGATCGCCGGTTCGACCCGAAGAATACCCCATGATGCTCAGGTCCGCCGCATCTCCTGGGTCCGTGGGGTCGGCCGGCCGGCGCTGGCACATAGTGGCCTCCTCGTACCGCTGCCAAACGCCGGCCGGCCCCCAATTTTCAAAACACATCAGGATTATACGCCAAGACCCGGAAAATGTTTGGTTTTTGTTGCGGCAGCGACAGCGCCCTTTGAAATAGCCGGCTTGGGCAGGGCGTATGCGCCCGCAGTCGATTGACAGGCCCTGTCTTCTATGCAGAAATTGGTTGGACCATTGAGCCATTTGGTGACCCGTTGGCATGACCGAATTCGGCCTTTCCCCCATACAGGCAACTGCTCGTGACGACGCGGTGCTCAAGGCGCTGGCCGGCTTTGTGATGCGGGAAGCTCTCGGGCCCGGCCAGAGACTGCCGACCGAACGAATCCTTGCCGAGCGCCTCAAGGTGAGCCGCAACACCGTGCGCGAGGCGTTGACGCGCTGGGAAGGGCTAGGCCTGGTCGAACGGCGGCAAGGCAGCGGCACCTATCTCAAGGGAGTGGTCTCGCTGGACATGCTGCACATGCCGCTGACGCTGGCCGGCGGCAATGATTTCACCAGCCTGATGCAGACGCTGGAAATCCGCCGGGCACTGGAAGCGGAAGCCGCCGCCCTGTGCGCCGTCCGCGCGGGCCAGGCAGATCTCGTCGAGATCGGGCGCAAGCTCGACATTATGGAGCAGGCCTTCCACACCCGCGCCGGGATGTCGGCGGAGGAGGACTGGGAATTCCACCAGTCGATCTACCGCAGTTCCGGCAATCCGCTGTTCGAGCAGATCATCGCCGCCATGCACGAACTGTTCCATCGTTTCTGGGAGCATCCGCTCGGCGTTCGTGATTTCGGCCACGCCAGCTTTCCTTACCACCGCACCATCTACGAACGCATTGCCGCGCACGATCCGGAGGGGGCCCGGGCCGAGGCGCTCAAGCTGATCGCCACCGTCGAGGACGATCTGAAGCGCGGCGCGGCCAAACTCGAACTTTCAGGCCAGAAATGAGCGATCATCCCGCCGGTTTCGAAAACGACTATCTCGCCGAGGCAGCGACGCTTCTCGCCCATGACGAGCCTTTCCCCGGCGGCGCGGTGGTCCCGCCGATCTACCAGACTTCGCTCTTCACCTTCGCCAACTATTCCGAGATGGCCGACACATTCGCCGGCAGGCGACATCAGCCGATCTATTCGCGCGGCGACAACCCGACGGTCATGGAGTTCGAGGCGCGTGTCGCCGCTCTCGAAGGCGCGGAGGCCGCGCGCGGCTTTTCCAGCGGCATGGCGGCGATCAGCGCCACGGTGCTTGCTTTCGTCGGTGCCGGTGAGCGCATGGTTGTCGTGCGCAATTGCTACGGCGATGCCTACCGGCTGTTCGAACGGCTTTTGCCACGGCTCAACATCAAGGTCGACTACGTCGACGGTTCCGATCCGGACGCGGTCGCGGCAGCACTTCCCGGCGCCAAGCTGCTCTACCTGGAAAGCCCGACGTCGATGATATTCGAGCTCCAGGACATAACCCAGCTCGCGCGGCTGGCCAAAGAGCAGGGCATCATCACCTCGATCGACAATTCCTGGGCGACGCCGGTGTTCCAGAAGCCGATTTCGCACGGTGTCGACCTGGTGCTGCATTCGGCCTCGAAATATCTCGGCGGCCACAGCGACACCGTCGCCGGTGTGGTGGCCGGTTCGGCCGCCCATATCCGACATATCAACGAGCAGACCTATTCCTATCTCGGCGGCAAACTTTCGCCTTTCGAGGCCTGGCTGTTGCTGCGTGGCCTGCGCACATTGCCGCTGCGGTTGCCGCACCACATGAAGAGCGGGCTGACCATCGCCGAACGGCTGAAAGCGCATGACCATGTCGAGCGGGTCAACCACCCGGCCTATTCCAACCATCCAGGCAAGGCGACGCTTGCCGGCTATGCCGGGCTGTTCTCGTTCGAAGTGACGGAAGACGTCGACATCCCGGCTTTCGTCGATGCGCTGAAACTCTTTCGCATCGGCGTCAGCTGGGGCGGCCATGAGAGCCTGGTCGTTCCGGCAAAGGCCTCGCTCGAGCAGACGCCGGGCCTGAATTCGATGGCGCGCTTCGGCGTCAGCCCACGAACCATCCGCTTCAGTGTCGGATTGGAAAGTGTCGAAGACCTGTGGGCGGATGTTGCCCGGGCCTTCGACAGAGCAAAAAGATAAAGGAGCCGTTCAAAATGGGAGTGCTGAACATGAAAAAACTGAGCATCCTTCTTGGTGCCGTCTTGGGTCTGGCGATTTCCGCCGGCAGCGTGCTGGCCGATTCCACGGTCAAGATGGTCGAGGTCATCACCAGCCCGCCGCGTACCGAATTCCTCAAGAAGCAGATCGCCGAATTCGAGGCGGCCAATCCGGGTGTCAAGGTCGAGCTGGTATCACTGCCCTGGGGACAGGCGTTCGAGAAGTTCCTCACCATGGTGCAGGCCGGCGACACGCCCGATATCGTCGAGATGCCGGAACGCTGGATGGGTCTCTATGCGACCAACGGCCAGCTCGAGGATCTCGGGCCATACATGGCCAAATGGGACGATGCCAAAACGCTTGGCGAGCGTGCCAAGCAGTTCGGCTCGACGGTCGATAACAAGCAGTACATGATCCCTTACGGCTATTACCTGAACGCGCTGTTCTGGAACAAGAAGCTGTTCAAGGAGGCTGGTCTGGACGGTCCGCCGGCAACGCTCGATGAATTCGTCGAGGACTCCAAAAAAATCTCGGCGATACCGGGCAAATACGGCTACTGCCTGCGCGGCGGCCCGGGCGCCTTCAACGGCATGCATATGTTCATGAACATCGCCGCCGGCAAGGGCGGGTATTTCAACGAGGACGGCACCTCGACCATCAACGAGGAAGGCTCGGTCAAGGGCCTGCAGATGCTCGCCGACATGTACAAGAACGGCCTGGCGCCGAAAGATGCGGTGAGCTGGGGTTTTAACGAGACCGTCACCGGGTTCTACAGCGGCACCTGCGCCATGCTGAACCAGGATCCCGACGCGCTGCTCGGCATCGCCGACAAGATGAGCGCCGACGATTTCGCCGTGGCGCCGATGCCGGTCGGACCGAGCGGCAAATCCTATCCGACGCTCGGTTATGCCGGCTGGGCGATGTTCGCCAATTCCCAGCACAAGGACGATGCATGGAAGCTGATGGCGACGCTGTTGTCGCCCAAGGACAATCTGGAATGGGCAAAGGAAGTCGGCGTCATTCCAATCCACAACGGCGCCGACCAGGACGCCCACTTCAGGACCGAGCAGTTCAAAGGCTGGTTCGAGGAACTGAACAACGGCGACAAATACGAGATGGTGACGCCGCCGACTCACCTGGAAAACCTTGGCAATTTCGTAGACCAGGTGGCGATCAAGAATTTTCAGGAAGTGCTGCTTGGCCAGAAAGCGGCCAAGGACGTGGCTGACGAATGGGCCAAGTTCCTGACCAAAGAACAGCAGGACTGGCTGGCCAAGAACAAGAAATAGCTCTTCTTCCTTCTCCCGTTCACGGGGAGAAGGTGTCACGAAGTGACGGATGAGGGCGGCGCCAACCCGTCGTGGCTCGTGTTGCCTCTCATCTGCCTGCCCGTCCTCCGCAGCAGCTGCGCTGCAGCTGCGGAGGGTGGACCGGCATCTCCCCGTAAACGGGGAAGGCGCTGTCGCCAGCCCGTGGTTACCCAGGAGACGATCCAGTACCAATGACCTATGCCGTGTCCGAAATCCGATCCGCCGGCAGGCCGCGAAAGAAGCGGCTATCCCATGCCGTGATCGAGCCTTGGCTCTATCTCAGCCCGGCGATCGCGCTGCTGGTCGTCGTGCTCCTGGTGCCGCTGGTTATCGGTGTCGGCTACTCGTTCCGCAAATTCTCCGCTTTCAAATCCGAATATGTCGGGCTTGGGCAGTATCAGGCGATGCTGTCGGATCCTGTGCTCGGGCAGGCGCTCGTCAACACGCTATGGTGGACGGCAGCCAGCCTGTTCTTCCAATTTTTCCTTGGACTTGGCCTGGCGCTGCTGCTCGATACGCCGTTCCGGGGCAGAAAGATCGTGCAGGCCGTGGTGTTCCTGCCTTGGGCGGTACCGTCCTTCCTCTCGGGCCTGACCTGGGCCTGGCTGTTCAACCCGATCATCGGGCCGCTGCCGCATTGGCTCTACGCCTTGGGGCTGAAAGCCGAGCCAACCAACGTGCTCTCCGATCCCTCGACAGCCATGTGGGGGCCGATCGTCGCCAATGTCTGGTTCGGCATTCCCTTTTTTGCCATCACCCTTTTGGCGGCGTTGAAGTCGATCCCGTCAGAACTGCATGAGGCGGCGGCGATCGACGGCGCCTCGCCGTGGCAGCGCTTCACCAAGGTGACGCTGCCGTTCCTGGCGCCGACCATCGTCATTACCGTCATGCTGCGCACCATATGGATCGCCACATTCGCCGACCTGATCTTCGTCATGACCGAAGGCGGGCCTGCCGGTTCGACCGCCACAGTGCCGGTCTATATCTATGTCAGCGCGTTCAAGTCGCTGGACAAAGGCTATGCCTCCGCAGTGGCGGTCCTGCTGCTTGTGCTGCTCATCGTCTACGCGGTTGCGCTTATCGGCATCCGCCGTTCGCTGGTGAGGCACGTCTGATGATTGCCGGACGCTCCGCTTCCTCGCGCGTCCTCGGCGGTATCGGCCTTTACGGCGCCATCGCCGCCTATATGGCCTTCGCGCTGTTCCCGATCTTCTGGACGTTGAAGATCTCGGTCACGCCGGAGCGGCTGCTCTATTCCGAAGGCATCACTTTCTGGCCGTCGCAAACGACGCTGCAGAACTTCGTCACCGTGCTCGAAGCCAGCGATTTCCCGCGTTACTTCCTGAACAGCGTTATCGTTTCGGTTTCGACGGCAGCCTTCGTAACGGTCATTGCCACGCTGGCCGGCTACGCCATGTCGCGATTTTCCTTCCGCGGCAAGGCGACCCTGGCCATCCTGCTTTTGCTCACCCAGACTTTTCCGCTGGTGATGGTCATTCCGCCGATCTACCGCATCATGGGACAGATCGGCCTCATCAACAGCCTGACCGGCCTCGTCATCATCTACACCGCGTTCAATACGGCCTTTGCGACCTTCCTGATGCAATCTTTCTTCGACGGCATCCCGAGAGACCTGGAAGAGGCAGCGATGATCGACGGCTGCACGCGCCTGCAGGCGATGCGCAAGGTGATCGTGCCGCTGACGCTGCCCGGCATGGGCGCGACGCTCGGCTTCGTCTTTACCGCCGCCTGGAGCGAGTTGCTGTTTGCGCTGATGCTGATTTCCAGCGACGACCAGAAGACCTTCGCGGTCGGCCTGCTCACCTATATCGGCAAATTCGCGGTCGACTGGGGACAGATGATGGCGGCTTCCATCCTGGCGCTGATCCCGGTCTGCGTCTTCTTTGCCTTCCTGCAACGCTACCTCGTCACCGGCCTTACCGCCGGCGCTGTCAAGGGATAGATCGATGGCCTCCGTTACACTTGACAAAGTCCGCAAAGACTATGGAGCGGTGCGCGTTCTGCACGCAGTCGATCTCGAAATCGCCGACGGCGAGTTCGTCGTTCTGGTCGGCCCGTCCGGCTGCGGGAAGTCGACACTGCTGCGTATGATCGCCGGGCTGGAGGAGGTCTCCGACGGCGAAATCCATATTGGTGAGCGCCTGGTCAACGATATGGCGCCAAAGGACCGCGACATTGCCATGGTATTCCAGTCCTACGCGCTCTATCCGCACATGGACGTGTCGAAGAACATGGGCTTCAGCCTGATGCTGAGAAAGGCCGGGAAGCCGGCGATCGATGCAAGGGTGGACAGTGCCGCCAAGCGGCTCGGGCTCGATGCGCTTCTGCAGCGCCTGCCTCGGCAATTGTCCGGCGGCCAGCGTCAGCGCGTCGCCATGGGCCGTGCCATCGTACGCGACCCGAAGGTCTTTCTCTTCGACGAGCCGCTTTCGAACCTCGATGCCAAGCTGCGCGTTCACATGCGTGCCGAGATCAAGGCGCTGCACCAGCAATTGAAGACCACTTCGGTCTATGTCACCCACGACCAGACCGAAGCGATGACAATGGCCGACCGCATCGTCGTCATGCATGACGGCCTCGTCCAGCAGGTCGGTGTGCCGCTCGATCTGTACGACCGGCCGGTCAACATGTTCGTCGCCGGGTTCATCGGCTCGCCCGGCATGAATTTTCTGTCTGCCGTGGTTGAAAAGGGCGCCAAGCCGGATGCCATCCTGGCCGACGGCCAGAAGCTGAGGCTGCCGGACGGCCTGCCGCTCAGGGATGGCGATGCGATCACCGTCGGCTTGCGGCCCGAGCATATCCGGCTCGCCGACAATGGCGCGCTGAAGGGCGAGGTGGGTGTCGTGGAGCCGCTCGGCCTGTCCACCCAGTTCTATGCCAGGCTTGCCGGCCAGCAGGTCTGCGTGTTTGCCATGGGCCGGGCCAGCGTGAAGCCGGGTGAGGCCGTGCGCCTGTCGGCTGATCCGGCATCGCTCCATCTGTTCGATCCGGCAAGCGGCGATCGCATCGGCTAGCCCTGTATCCCCGAAATGAAAAACGCCGCCCGGAAGGCGGCGTTTCGGTACTGCGAGAGAAAACCCGATTACTTGATCTTGGTTTCCTTGAATTCGACGTGCTTCTTGGCGACCGGGTCGTATTTGCGGAACGACAGCTTGTCCGTCTTGGTGCGGCTGTTTTTGCTGGTCACGTAGAAGAAACCGGTGTCGGCGGTCGACAGAAGCTTGATTTTGATGTTTGCGGCTTTGGCCATGATGTTCGTCCGTTGAATGTTCGTGGAGTTTTGGCCGCTGGAGCACGGGAAACACCCGGACGCGGGAAACTTGCCGCGACACATAAAGAACGCGCCCGGAAAGTCAACCCTTGTCCAGGTTCTGTGTCGTAAGCAGATGAGTTGTCCGGATTAGGTAGCACATGAGTTGTCCGGGTTTATGCCAGCCGATGGAGGCTGGGGACGAAGCGGACATTGAGTGCTACCAAAACCCGACAAGTTGATTGGGTGCCGACAGCCGCGGGAGGCTCCTGTGTGCCTCCGGCCGTCCTCTGGGTGGCGTCTCAGTTTGAATGCTGGCTATGAATATCGAGCGATGGACGGCTGATCGATCACCCAAAGCCAGTTCCCGTCACCTTGCCGGCGAGCGATTTCCGCAGTAACGGTGCCGTCGGCAAGGCGCGTGGAAGTGAGCGCCAAATCCCTGTTGATGATAGCCGGACGCTGATCTCCGAGATCAAACTTTCGTCCCGCTGCCACCAACTTGGCGTAAAATCGGCGGATGGCATCTCTGCCGCAGGCCAACTGTCCGTTGCCGGTATCGAGGATGGCACCGGGTTCGTAAAGAGCAGCCATTCCTTCCGCGTCTCCCGCTTGCTCGCGAGAAACCAATAGCCGCGCCAGGTCCTGGGGATCGCTTGCCGGTTTGCGGTTTGCTTCATCATTCATCGGCAGGCTTCCTGACAGCCAGATTCAAACCGAGATACGACCAGGTTCCGGTCACTCCGCCGCGACGGTTTCCGGTTGTAACGCCTTCTTCCAGTCTCCCGTCGTGTTCCACCAGCGGTTCGGGTTGGTGCGGTCGTCGAGACCCTTGGAGCGGCTGGCAAGCAGTGGCTGAATGCGGATCACCGGTTCCTGATAGCTGTGAACCTGATAAATCGCCTCGACGACGCGTGCGGCGAGCTTCTGGTCATCAGGCAGTTCGAACGACACCTCGACAGTCCCCGACCGCCTGCGCAATTCCGTCTCGGCGCCGGCGGCGGCACCTTCAAGCGGCCGGTAACGTTCGATGCCGTCCGCCGACTGAAAGGCATTGCTGTCATATTTGCCCATTTCGAGCGGCGCGATCGCGACCACCGCCTCCATGATGCGGTCGACATCGGCTGCCGGTGCCTGAAAGGTCACCAGCAGCAGCAATTCCATCCGCAGCGATTTCGTTTCAAAGCCACTATCGATCATCCGAGGTCTCCCTGCTTATGCACTTTGGGGGAGCATATACTCGAGCCCTCCTGACATGGTTGTGTCAGGAGTTGGTCAGCAGTGGGAGCGATGTCGGCAGCTGGGCCGAGTCAGAGGATTTTGTGGAGCAGCCTGGTGCCGACCAGCACGATATAGCAGGCGAAGAACAGGCCGAGCGCCCAACCGAAGCCCGACGGCCCGAAAGCGTCCATGCCGATGCCGATCGCCTGCGGGCCAAGCACCATGCCGACGCCGTAGCAGAGCACGAAGGCGGCGTTGGCGGAGGCCAATTCGTGGCCGGAAAGCTGCGAGCCGAGATGCGCCAGGCCGATTGTGTACATGGCAGCGACCACACCGCCCCAGACGAACAGAAGCGCTGCCATCAAATGCCAGTTCTGCGCGAAGTACGGCATGAAGACCGTACCGGCAAGCCCGACGGTGGCACAGGCCATCAGCAGATAGCGACGGTCGCTTACGCGGTCGCTGATCATGCCGATCGGGATCTGCAACAGCACGTTGCCAAGCCCGATCATGGTGAGCAAAAGGGCGGCGTCCGCCTCTGAGTAGCCGATGCGGCTACCGTAGACCGGGAACAGTGCAAAGCCGCCGGTCTCGACCGCGCCGAACACCAGCACGGCCGCGGTCGCCGTCGGCACCAGCCAGATGTAACGCAGGAAATTGCTGGTTTCGCCGTCCGAGACGATCGTCGGGCTCTCGTTGCGTGCCGCCAGGACCGGTATGGCAGCGAGCGTAACCAAGGCGATGGTAACGCCGAAGGGCAGGAAGCCGCTGCTGCCGAGATGGGCGAACAGCCAAGGCCCGGCGGCAAAGCCGAGAGACAGCACGGTGGCATAGATGCCGAGGACCAGTCCGCGCCGGTGTGGCGGCGCCGAGGTGCTGATCCAGAATTCCGACAGGATGAACAGCACCGTTAGCGCGATATGCAGCAGCACGCGCAGCGGAAACCACATCCAGAAAGCTGGCGCGAAATGGAAACCGACAAAGGCCAGCGCCCCGGCGGCGATCATGGCAAGCATCGTCCAGGCGACCCCGAACCGCATGGCAAGCGGGGTGGCGAGCGGCGCGCCGGCGATAGAGGCGAGGCCGGCGACCGCGGTGTTGAGACCGATCATCGACGCGGAATGGCCACGCGTTTCCAGGATCACGCTGAGCAGCGGCATGCCAAGGCCGATGGCAATGCCGACGACGCTGATCGACGAGATCGCCGCGACCATCGGCAGCCAGTGTACGCGTTCCTTGCCCTGCGGCTGGGTATCGACTGTCATGGAATGCCTGGCTGCTCTAGAGAATTTCGCGGACGAAGCGATTGTGGACAAGCCGGTAGAACGGCACGGGACTGCCGGGGCTCAGCAGCGGATCCCAGGCGAGCCGCGTTTCCAGTTCCTCCAGGACCGTGCGCGTGATGTCTGGAATATCGGCTTGCCTGGCCCTTGGCCAGCGGCAGCCAAACGACGTCCTCCAACTCGTTGGTCGGACCGCCACCCGGCAGTTCAACGGCGACATCGTCGCGCCATGCGGCGAGAAAGCGCGTATCGAAGCGGCGCACCCGGTTGGGCGGGGTGATGGCGCGTGCGACGAAGCGCAGCGCTTGCAGTGATGGGATGACGCCGTGTTCGACAAAGCCCTGCCAGTCGCGCCTGGCGGTTGCGAACGCGCCTTTTTGACCGATCAGCAGGCCGGCCTCCTCATAGGTTTCGCGGATTGCCGACAGGGCAATCGCGCGGGCGCGAGCCGGGCTGGTGCGACCGATACCAGCGGTCAATCTCGCTTCTTCCTCGGGATGAAGTGCGGTGGCTATTGAGATGCGGCTGTCGGCCGGATCTGTGCGGCCGCCAGGAAACACGAATTTTCCCGGCATGAAGGCATGACCGGCGTGGCGCCGGCCCATCAGCACCAGGAATTCGTCGCCTTTGCGGTCGAGCAGGATCAGCGTCGCGGCGTCGCGTGGGCGTATAGGCTTGGCCTCGAGCGCGATCCGCTCAACCTCGTCGACTTCCGCCTTGGTCATAACGTCCATGCGGTCGACCTAGCGGAATCTTCTCCGATGCGAAAGTGGCGTCCAGCCATGCCGATTGCGCCAGCCTCGGTTTCAAGCCTCGGGATGCGACTCGATCAGATCTTCTTCACCGCCAAAGCCGTGCATATAAAACGCCCATTGCAGGCCGATGACAGCGCCCTTGACCGGTTGCAGCAGGACGACGGCCAGAATGATGGTCAATGGCACCCAGATGGCGATGTGCTGCCAGGTAGACAGCGTCGAGGTCGCCTCGACACCCATGAAGGCCCCGAGCACGATGTGGCCGACAATGACGACCACGAGATAGGCCGGCAGGTCGTCGGCGCGATGGTGGTGGAGCTCCTCGCCGCAATGATCGCATTTGTCGACGGTCTTGACGAAGGCGCGAAACAGCTTGCCCTCGCCGCAATGCGGGCAGCGGCCGAGCATACCGCGCTTCATTGCCGTCCATAGCGGCCGGGCGGTCCGGCCCGAGTGATGTTCGCCACCGAAAATCCGTTCTTCCACCTGCAGTTCTGTTGGCATTACCGTCTCCTGCCGCGCGAGCCTGGACGCGATTGCGACGCCCGGGCGCGGCCTTTGGCCTTGTGGAACGACCGTTTGGAGCCGGGCAGCGGCTTTGGCTCGGTCAGCATCTCGAAACGCATCGCGCCGGCCATCGGCGCCACCTCGATCAGGCGAACCTCGACGCGATCAGCAAGCTGATAGCCCTTGCCGGTGCGTTCTCCGAAAAGCGATCGAGCAGTTTCGTCGTATATATAGTAGTCGCCGCCCAGGGTTGAAACCGGAATGAAGCCATCCGCGCCGTACTGCGGCAATTGGACAAACAGGCCCGATTTGGTGACGCCCGAGATGCGGGCGTCGAAACGGTCGTCGATGCGCTCGGCGAGAAAGGCGGCGATCAGCCGGTCGACCGTGTCGCGCTCGGCGGCCATCGCGCGCCGCTCGGTCGCCGAAATCAGCGCCGAGACCTCTTCCAGCCGCTCCGCCTCGTCCTGCGTCAGGCCCCCCGGACCAAGGCCGAGTGCGGCAATCAGCCCACGATGCACGATCAGGTCGGCATAGCGACGGATCGGCGAGGTGAAATGCGCGTAGCGCTTCAGGTTGAGGCCGAAATGGCCGATATTGGCGGGCGAATATTCGGCCTGGCTCTGCGAGCGCAGCACCACTTCGTTGACCAGCCCCTCATTATCGGCGCCGCGCACGCGAGCGAGGATGCCGTTGAACTGGTTCGGCAGCATTTGCGCGCCGCGCGCCAGCGACAGGCCGAGCGTCTGCAGGAATTCACGCAGCGATTCCTGCTTGGCGAGCGAGGGCGCATCGTGGATGCGGTAGACCAGCGCCTGGCGCTTCGCCTCGAGTGTCTCGGCGGCGGCGACATTGGCCTGGATCATGAACTCTTCGATCAGTTTGTGCGCGTCGAGCCGCTCCGGCACGACGACCTTGTCGACGGTGCCGTCCTGCTTGAGCAGGATCTTGCGCTCGGGCAGATCGAGTTCGAGCGGCTGGCGGGTGTCGCGGCCGCGCTTCAGGATCGCGTAGGCGTCCCATAGCGGCTTCAGCACCGTATCGAGGATCGGGCCAGTCGTGTCGTCCGGTGCGCCGTCGATCGCCGCTTGCGCCTGCTGATAGGCGAGTTTCGCCGCCGACTTCATCATGACGCGATGGAAGGAATGTCTGAGTTTGTGGCCATCGGCCGAGAAAGTCATACGCACCGCTATCGCCGGACGATCCTGGCCCTCGCGCAGTGAACAGAGGTCGTTCGAGATGCGCTCCGGCAGCATCGGTACGACTCGGTCGGGAAAATAGACCGAATTGCCGCGCTTCAGCGCTTCGCGATCGAGCGCCGTGGCATAGCGCACGTATGCAGCGACATCGGCAATGGCGACGGTGACAATCACGCCGCCGGCGTTCTTCTCGTCGGTGTCAGGCATGGCGAACACCGCGTCGTCATGATCCTTGGCATCGGCCGGATCGATGGTGAGCAGCGGCAGCTCGCGCCAATCCTCGCGGCCGGCAAGCGTCGCCGGCTTGACCGCCTCCGCCTGGGCGATGACGTCGGCTGGGAAAATATGCGGAATGTCGTGTGCGTGGATGGCGATCATCGAGACCGCCTTTTCGCTGGTCAGCGACCCCAACACCGCCAGAACCTTGGCTCGCGGCAGCCCGTAGCGCGAGGCCCGTGCCGGCTCGACCTCGACCAGGTCGCCGTTCTTGGCGCCGTTCTGGAATTCCTTGTCGACGACCAGCTCCGGCTGACGCCTTTCCACCGGTTCGATGCGGAACGTGCCGTCCTTCAGCACACGGAAAACGCCGAGAACCGCATCGGTGCGCTTCTCGAATATCTTCATCACCCGGCCCGTATAGGCCGGGCCTGCCGGATCGTCGGTCGGAAAGGTCTTGGCCAGCACGCGGTCGCCGATGCCCGGCGTCGGGCCATTGCCGCC
This sequence comes from Mesorhizobium sp. M0437, assembly GCF_040321335.1. Taxonomy (NCBI): domain Bacteria; kingdom Pseudomonadati; phylum Pseudomonadota; class Alphaproteobacteria; order Hyphomicrobiales; family Phyllobacteriaceae; genus Mesorhizobium; species Mesorhizobium sp. M0437. Next base: position 34,376 of record NZ_JAMYRK010000037.1, on the reverse strand, counting down.
GCGCGACACGCGGATCGCTATGACCGGAGGTTCGCCATTGCCAATCGCTTCGGTCGGGTGCGCCAGCAGCACACCGTCGGCGTCACGGCCGAAGATGTCGAGCACCGCGACGTGGGGCAGGGCGCCGATACGGGCAAGCCGCTTGCGCTCCTTGGTGAGCAGGCCTTCATCCTGCAGGTCGCGCAAGACGTCCTTCAGCCAGATACGGTCTTCGCCGCGCAGCGCAAACGCCTTGGCGATGTCGCGTTTACCGGCGCGGTCCGGATTTTCGGCGATGTAACGCAGTATCTCGTCGCGTGAAGGCCGGTAATTGTCCCTGACCTTGGCACGGGTATCGGCGGTGCGCAGATCGCCGTGGCTTCTTCCGGAGACTTTGCGCGCCAACCCGTCCTATCCCTTTTTCCTGGCCGCCGGTTTTTTGGCCGCAGCCGGTTTCTTGGCAGGCGCGGCCGCTTTGCGGAAGGGCTTCCTGGCGCCGTTGCCGCCCTTGGCTTCCTTTTCCGCAATGAGCGCCACCGCATCCTCGATCGTCACCGATTGCGGATCCTTGCCCTTCGGCAGCGTCGCATTGACCTTGCCGAAATTCACATAAGGCCCGTATTTGCCGTCGCGCACGACTATGTTGCCGCCGCCGGCAGGATGCTCGCCTAGTTCCTTGAGCGCAGCGGCTGTGCCGCCATTGCGGCCGCCTTTGCCCTTCAATTGCTTCTCGGCGATCACCGAGACGGCGCGATTGAGGCCGATCGAGAACACGTCCTCGATGCTGTCGAGATTGGCGTAGGTGCCGTCATGCAGCACGAACGGCCCGTAGCGCCCCAGCCCGGCCGAAATCATCTTGCCGGATTCCGGATGCTTGCCGACGTCGCGCGGCAGCGACAACAAGGCGAGCGCCTTTTCGTGATCGATCGAATCGACCGTCCAGCCCTTGGGCAGGCTGGAGCGCTTGGCATCCTTGCCGTCGCCGCGCTGGATATAGGGGCCGAACCGGCCATTGCGCAGCGTGATCTCCTCGGCGGTATAGGGGTCCTTGCCGAGCACTTTGGTGCCGTCTTCACCACCGCCGTTCTCGCCATTGGGATTGGCGGCGTCGCCGAGCTGGCGGGTGAAGGAGCATTCGGGATAGTTCGAACAGCCGACGAAGGCGCCGAACTTGCCGAGCTTCAGCGACAGGTTGCCGGTGCCGCATTTCGGACAGATGCGCGGGTTCGAACCGTCTTCCCGCGCGGGAAAGACCAGCGGCGCCAGTTCCTCGTTCAATGCATCGAGGACGTCGGTGACGCGCAACTCCTTGATGTCGGCGACGGCGCCGGAAAAATCCTTCCAGAAATCGCGCAGCACGTCCTTCCATGCGAGCTTGCCGTCGGAAATCTCATCGAGCTTTTCCTCCAGCGAAGCGGTGAAGTCGTACTCGACATAACGCTCGAAGAAGCTTTCGAGGAAGGCCGACAATAGCCGGCCCTTGGCCTGCGGCACCAGCTTGCGCTTGTCGATGGTGACATAGTCACGATCCTCGAGCGTCTTCAGGATCGCCGTATAAGTCGACGGCCGGCCGATGCCCAACTCTTCCAGCTTCTTGATCAGCGAAGCTTCCGAATAACGCGGCGGCGGCTCGGTGGTGTGCTGGGTGGCGTTGATCGCCTCGCGTGTGAGCTGCTCGCCGGCACGGATCTCGGGCAGGCGGCGGCTTTCCTCGTCTTCCGAATCTTCTTCCTTCTGCTCGATGTAAGCGGCAAGGAAGCCGTCGAAGCGAACAACCGAGCCTACAGCACGAAGCTCGGCGGTGCGCGGGCCGTTGATGGCCTCGACCTCGACCGTGGTGCGCTCTATCTCGGCCGGCTGCATCTGGCTGGCGATGGCGCGTTTCCAGATCATCTCGTAAAGCCGCGCCTGGTCAGCGTCGAGATACTGCCTGACGGAAGCCGGCGTGCGCATGAAATCGGTCGGACGGATCGCTTCGTGCGCCTCCTGGGCATTCTTGGCCTTGGCGGAATAGTAGCGCGGCTTTTCAGGCAGGTATTTAGGGCCGAATTCCTTGGCAATCGCATCGCGCGCGGCAGAGATCGCCTCCGGCGCCATCTGCACGCCGTCGGTTCGCATGTAGGTGATCAGGCCGGTGGTCTCACCGCCGATCTCCATGCCCTCATAGAGCCGCTGAGCCACCTGCATGGTGCGGTTGGCCGAAAAGCCGAGGCCCGATGAGGCTGCCTGCTGCAGCGTCGAGGTGGTGAAGGGCGGCCCGGGATTGCGCTTGGTCGGCTTGGCTTCGACCGACGCCGCCTTGAAGCTGGCGCCTTCGAGCATCGCTTTGATGTCGTCGGCCTGCGCCTTGTTGGAAATGTCGAGCTTTTGCAGCTTCTTGCGCTCGAAGGCGGTCAGCCGCGCCTCGAAATTATCCTTGCGCGGCGTACCGAGAATGGCGGCGACCTGCCAGTATTCCTCGCGGATGAAGCGCTCGATCTCGGATTCGCGGTCGCAGACCAGACGCAGCGCCACCGACTGGACGCGGCCGGCGGAGCGGGCGCCGGGCAGCTTGCGCCACAGCACGGGCGACAGCGTGAAGCCGACCAGATAGTCGAGCGCACGGCGAGCGAGATAGGCATCGACCAGCGGCGCGTCGATCTGGCGCGGATTGGCCATCGCCTCCAGCACGGACGCCTTGGTGATGGCGTTGAAGACGACGCGGCTGACCGGCTTGTCCTTCAACGCGCGCTTTTGCTTCAGCACTTCCAGGACATGCCAGGAGATCGCTTCGCCCTCGCGGTCCGGATCGGTGGCGAGGATCAGCCCGTCGGCGTCCTTGACCGCCTTGGCGATATCGGCGAGACGCTTTCCAGACGCGGTGTCGACGGCCCAGGACATGGCAAAGTCCTCATCCGGACGCACCGAGCCATCCTTGGCCGGCAGATCGCGGACATGGCCGAACGAGGCCAGAACCTTGTAGTTCTTGCCGAGGTACTTGTTGATTGTCTTCGCCTTGGCCGGCGATTCGACGACGACGACGTCCATACGGTCTCATATCAGTTGTGATGCGGCAGAAGAATTCCGCTGCGCGCGACGAAATCTCGTTCAATGTGTCGCTCACATGGCCGCGCTTTTGCATCCGGTCAAGGCCAAGCAGTCAAAATGCGGCCCTGTAGCGAATGCGCAACCCAACGGCGCGCCATGCGATTTCCGCAATCCTGGACAAGGGAAATGAGCAGCCTATCGCTGGACAAACCCGACAATTGATCCTGGAGAACGGGACAAACTCTCCCGCGGATATAAGAGAAACATCGAGCACGCGCCAGCCCTGCTTGAACAGATGCTGTAAAGCGCGCAATCGCTTGCCCGGCATTTTGCTCGGACAGTCGCAAGGAAGTACCGTGCTGAAAAGCTGGCCGCCGGGGCGGTTGGGTCGAGTTCCCAGCGACCAGCCGTGTTGCTGCCTGTTACAGCCGATCAGAAGCTCAAGGCCTAGTCGGCCTTGGCGATATGCCAGACGCCGCCGACACCCTCGCCGGTCACGTCGCCGGCCTTCTTGTCCTTGATGAACGTGTAGAGCGGCTTACCTTCGTAGGCCCACATCCTGATGCCGTCGGTGCGGTCGACGATCGTCCACTCGCCCTCGGCCTTGGCGTTGGCGTCAGCCTTCAGCGGCGGCCAATTGGCGGCGCATTTGTCGTAGCAGTTCGACTTGCCCGCCTCGTCCTTGTCGTAGGTGTAGAGCGTCATGCCGCTGGCGTCGGTGTAGATCTTGGTGCCGCCGACCTCCGCTTCCTTCCACGCCTCGGCAGCGAAGGATGCGGCAGTGCCGAGCAAAAGCGCGGCTATGCCAATTGCGATCGTTTTCATGGACTTCTCCCTGGGTCATTTCGAAAAGCGTGCGGAACAACGCAGTTTCGTTTGATCAACGCTGCCTGGCTGCCCTTTCTTCCCGGGCGGGCGCCGACTTGCTACCCAATGTGATGGGGCCACGCGATGGTGATTGGCGGACGGCTGTTGTCGCGGCTATATGGCTGCGCAGTCATCGGGAGACGGAAATGGCATTGGACGTCGGCTATGTCAGTGCGATCGGGGCGGGAGCAATTTCCTTCCTGTCCCCCTGCGTGCTGCCGCTGGTGCCGCCTTACCTGTGCTATATGGCCGGCGTGTCGGTCGACGATTTCCGCGGCGAGGCCGGCATTACGGCAAAGGCCGGCGCGCGAGGCGCGCTGATTAATTCCTCAATCGCCTTCGTGCTCGGCTTCTCGACCGTCTTCGTCGCGCTCGGCGCCGGCGCCTCGACCATCGGCCATTTGCTGCGAGTCTGGCAGGAGCCGCTGGCAATGGCGGCAGGCGTGCTGATCATCCTGATGGGGCTGAATTTCCTCGGCGTACTGCGCATCCCTTTGCTTTCACGCGAGGCGCGCTTCCAGTCACAAGGCAAGCCGGCCAGCCTGATCGCCGCTTACGTCATGGGCCTGGCCTTCGCCTTTGGCTGGACGCCCTGTATCGGCCCGGTGCTGGGGCCGATCCTGACGCTTGCCGGCGGCCGCGAGACGGTGGGCGAGGGCGCGCTGCTGCTCGCCGCCTATTCGCTCGGCCTCGGTATTCCCTTCCTCGTTGCGGCGCTGTTTTCAGGCGCCTTCATGCGCTTTCTCGGGAAATTCCGCGTCCATCTCGGCCGCGTCGAAAAGGCCATCGGCGCGTTGCTGGTGGTCGCCGGCGTGTTTTTCCTGACCGGCGGCGTGCAGGCGGTGTCCTATTGGTTGCTCGAGAATTTTCCGGTGCTGGGGCAATTGGGATAGGTTTGCCGCCCGACATGGGTCTGTTCAGCCTTCGAAATAGCCCGGCTGGTCGATATCAGCGATCAGCCCGGGTCCGCTCGGCTGCCACCCCAGCAGCGCCTGGGTTCGTTCGCTCGAGGTCGGGACATCCATCGCCGCGAACATCGCGAACCAGCCAAAATGATCGGCGGCTTCTTCCGCGGACTTGGCGACGACCGGCACGTCCAGGCGCCGGCCGATCACGCCGGCGACGTCCTTGAACGGCACGCCTTCTTCGGCGATCGCGTGATATCGCCCGCCACCGGCTCCATGCTCGAGCGCAAGCCGGTAGACGCGGGCGGCATCGAACCGATGCACGGCAGGCCAGCGATTGAGCCCTTCGCCGATATAGGCCGACACGCCCTTCTCGCGAGCGAGGTCGATGAGAATAGGAACGAAGGCATGGTCGCCTTGGCCATGGACCGACGGAGGAAGGCGCACAACCGACGCGCGCACGCCGCGTGCCGCCAGCGCGGCGGCTGTCGCTTCGGAGGCGCGGGGATACGAAGCGGAAGATGGGACAGGCGCATCTTCCTCGGTCGCGATACGGCCCCGCGCCTGGAGCGCGGTCCCGGAGGTGACGAGCAGGGGCCGCTCGGAGCCTTCGAGTGCACCGCCCAAGGCCTCGATGGCGCGCCGGTCCATCTCGCAATTTTGCGCGAATTTCGAGAAGTCGTGGTTGAAGCCGGTATGGATCACTCCATCAGCTGCCGCTGCGCCCCTGCTGAGGCTTTCGAGGGCTTCGAGGTCACCTCGATGCACCTCGGCTCCGGTGGCCGCAAGCGACTTGGCCGACGCCGCCGAGCGGGCGAGGCCGAGCACCTGATGGCCGGCGCCGATGAGTTCTTGAACGACGGCAGAACCGACGAATCCGGTCGCTCCGGTAACGAAAACACGCACCACGACTTCTCCTTGTTCGTTTCTGGCCACGACCATTTTCGCGGCTCAGTTGTGTCGTGATAGGCGCTTGAGAAAATACGATCTATGCGGTAAAGTCCGTATTATCTTCGCAATCGTCCGGAATGACCTGTGGATCCCCTTTCAGATGTGCTCTCGCTGCTGAAGCCGCGAAACTATATGTCGGCCGGTTTCGATGCTGGTGGTGAATGGTCGATCCAGTTCCCCGACCAGCAGCAAAGCATCAAGACCGGAGCGGTGGTCTCCGGCCGGTGCTGGCTGTCTGTGGAGGGTGTTGCTGACGCAGTGCGCCTTGAGACGGGAGACAGCTTCCTGCTGCCGAGTGGACGGCCTTTCCGCCTTGCAAGCGACATGAGCTTGACGCCTGTTGAAGCCGTCAAGATTTTTCCGCCTGCGCGAGCCGGCGGGGTCGTGACCCACAATGGCGGTGGTGATTTCTTTCTGGTCAGCAGCCGCTTCGCGCTTGGCGGCAATCATGCCGGCATGCTGTTGCGGATGCTGCCAGCCATTGTGCATATCCGCAAAGAGTCGGACCAGTCGGCGCTGCGCTGGTCTGTGGAGCGGATGATGCAGGAGCTGCGCGAGCCGCAGCCGGGCGGCTTTCTGATGATCCAGCACCTCGCCCACATGATGCTGGTTCAGGCGCTGCGGCTGCATCTTTCGGAAGGATTGAAAGGTGGCATCGGCTGGCTCTTTGCCCTCGCGGACAAACAGATCGGCGCGGCGATCAGGGCCATGCATGACGATCCGGCGCATGGCTGGACGCTACAGGAACTGGCGGAACGGGCCGGCATGTCGCGATCGACCTTTGCGCTCAGATTCAAGGAGACGGTTGGCGCGTCGCCGATGGACTATTTGACGCGCTGGCGAATGCTGCTGGCTGGCGACCGGCTGACGAATTCCAGCGATCCCGTCGCCGTCATAGCGCTTTCGCTCGGCTACGAATCCGAAAGCGCCTTCAGCACAGCCTTCAAGCGGGTCATGAACTGTTCGCCACGGCAATACGGCCGTGGCCGAGCCCCCAGCTTCGCATCACGCAACGAGGCGGAAGCCGCCTGAGCCGATCGGCTTGAGCGTGTCGCGGGTTGGAGGTTCCACCGTCTCACCGGAATTTAACCGCATTGGTGCAGCATGGCGCCGGTGCTACTAACGCTTCGATTCCAGACCCCTTTCAACGGTTGCTGTCCCCATGAGCCAGAGATCCTGCCTGTCCATCATCCTCGCCGCCGGTGAAGGCACGCGCATGAAGAGTGCAGTGCCGAAAGTGCTGCACACAATCGCGGGCCTGCCGATGGTTGCCCATGTCGTCAAGGCGGCCGAAGCCGCCGGCAGCGGCGAATTGGCGCTGGTGATCGGCCATGGCGCCGATGAGATGCGCAAGGCTGCACTCAAGTTTGCGCCGAGGGCCGAGGCTTTCGTTCAGGAAAAACGTCTCGGCACCGCGCACGCCGTGCTTGCCGCACGTGCAGCAATATCAAAAGGTTATGACGATATCTTGGTGATGTTTGGCGACACGCCGTTGATCGATCCGGAAGCGCTCGCGGCGGCGAGGCTGAAGCTGGCGGAAGGTGCGGCCGTCGTCGTGGTCGGCTTCCGTACGGAAAATCCTTCGGGCTACGGCCGGCTTATCGAAAAGGCCGGCAAGCTCGTGGCCATCCGCGAGGAGAAGGACTGCTCGGACGAGGAGAAAAAGATCACCTTCTGCAATGGCGGGCTGATGGCGGTCGCCGGCAGGCACGCGCTGAAGCTGCTCGATCAAGTCGGCAGCAAGAACGCCAAGGGCGAGTATTATCTCACCGACATCGTCGAGATCGCCGCTGCCCAGGGACTTGATGTCGTCGCCACCGAAGCCAGTTTCGAGAACGCGCTCGGCATCAACAACCGTGCCGAGCTTGCCCAGGCGGAAGGTATCTGGCAGCAGCGCCGGCGGCGCGAGGCGATGCTTTCTGGCGTTACGCTGATCGCGCCCGAAACTGTGTTCTTCTCGCACGACACCGAGATCGGCGCCGATACGGTCGTCGAACCCAATGTCTGGTTCGGGCCGGGCGTGAAAATCGCGACGGGGGCCAAGATCCATGCCTTCAGCCATATCGAAGGCGCCACCATCGCGTCGAATTGCGATGTCGGGCCGTTCGCGCGGCTGCGGCCCGGGGCCGATCTGAGAACCAAGGCCAAGGTCGGCAATTTCTGCGAGGTCAAGCAGGCGATCGTCGAGGAGGGCGCGAAGGTCAACCATCTGACCTATATCGGCGATGCCCGCATCGGTGCCGGCGCCAATATCGGCGCCGGCACCATCACCTGCAATTATGACGGCTATTCGAAATTCTTCACCGATATCGGCGAGGGCGCCTTCATAGGCTCGAACTCCTCGCTGGTGGCGCCGGTGTCCATCGGCAAGGGCGGCTACATCGCCTCGGGCAGCGTCATTACCGAAAGCGTACCCGACGATGCGCTGGCTTTCGGCCGCGCCCGCCAGCGGACTCTACCCGGCAAGGGCAAGGAGTTGCGAGAGCGTTTTTCTCAGGCCGCGGCGGCCCGCAAAAAAGGGTAGACTAGCGGAACTCGGCGACAAGCTGGATTTCGCCAACGATTGCATCGTTGAAGGCCGACAGGTCTTCGGCCGGAATCCAGTATTCCAGATGCGCCCGGCTGCCGGCATGCTGGACGCTGTAACGGTCCAGAAAGCTGCGACTCACCTCGAAACGCGTCACGAAACCTGATCCGCTCGCGGGCACGTTCCAGTCTCGGGCGATCTGGGTGGCATAGGCCTCGCTGGTAACCGGATAGAAGATCGGCTGATCGGCAAGTCGAGGAGGAAAGGCGCGCATCCCTGCCCTCTGGATCAACTCCAGTTCGCGGGGACCAACCGGACGCCAAAGCGTCACCGTGTCAATTCGTTCGTTCATAGCCGCATCATGTCTTTGACTGATTTCTGGAGCCGTTGAGCCGAGATAGGATACATAAGCGGAGAAACTGAGCAATTGCAGTAACCGGATTGCAAGTGCGCCCTGTCATGGTGCATCTGTGCAGGATAGTCCGGCTGATACCGGACGAAATGGAATGTGATTTTTCGCGGCAGCCCGGCAGTCTCTAAATAGTGCCGGGTTTGAGGTCGGAATCGGGGGCAGGCGCCATGTGCGGTATCGTTGGAATTGTCGGTGACTCGCCGGTCGCGCCGCTTATCGTCGATGCGCTGAAAAGGCTCGAATATCGCGGCTATGACTCGGCCGGCGTCGCCACGATCGAGCACGGCAGGCTTGACCGCCGCCGCGCCGAGGGCAAGCTGGTCAATCTCGAGCGCCTGCTGAAGGACGAACCGCTCGACGGCATGATCGGCATCGGCCACACGCGCTGGGCCACGCATGGCGTTCCGAACGAGAGCAATGCGCATCCGCATTTTTCCGACGGCGTCGCCATCGTCCATAACGGCATCATCGAGAATTTCGCCGAATTGCGCGACGAGCTGATGCGCGACGGCTACAGCTTCGCCTCACAGACCGATACCGAAGTCGTCGCGCATCTGGTGGCGCGCGAACTGGCCAGGGGGCTGAAGCCGGTTGAGGCGGCGCACAAGGCGCTGAAGCGGCTGGAAGGCGCCTTTGCGCTCGCCATCATGTTCAAGGGCGACGAGGATCTGATCGTCGGCGCGCGCAATGGCCCGCCGCTCGCGGTCGGTCATGGCGACGGCCAGATGTTCCTTGGCTCCGACGCCATTGCGCTTGCCCCTTTCACCAATTCGATCACCTATCTGGAAGACGGCGACTGGGCGGTGGTGCGCCGCAACGAGGTCGATATCTTCGACATGGGCGGCAACAAGGTCGACCGCAAACGCCAACAGTCGCTCAGCACGAGCTTCATGGTCGACAAAGGCAACCGCCGCCATTTCATGGAAAAGGAAATCCATGAGCAGCCGGAAGTGATCTCGCACACGCTGGCGCATTATGTTGATTTCATCAGCGGCGTCTCGAAGCCGCTCGACCTGCCGTTCGATTTCGCCAAGATCGACCGGCTGGCGATCTCGGCCTGCGGCACCGCCTATCTCGCCGGGCTGATCAGCAAATACTGGTTCGAGCGCTATGCGCGGCTGCCGGTCGACATCGATGTCGCTTCGGAGTTCCGCTATCGCGAGATGCCGCTGTCGAAGAACGATGCCGCTTTCTTCATCTCGCAATCGGGTGAGACCGCCGACACGCTGGCGTCGCTGCGCTACTGCCGCAAGGCCGGCATGAAGATCGGCGCGGTCGTCAATGTGCGCGAATCGACCATGGCGCGCGAATCCGACGTCATCCTGCCGACGTTGGCCGGCCCGGAGATCGGCGTCGCTTCGACTAAGGCGTTCACCTGCCAGCTTTCCGTGCTGGCCTCGCTGGCGGTGCGGGCGGGCGTGGCGCGCGGAACGATTTCGCAGGAGCAGGAGAAAACGCTGATACGCGAGCTGTCGGAAGCGCCGCGTTATGCGAACCAGGTGCTAAAGCTCGACGGGCAGATCGAAAAGGTCGCGCGCGACCTCTCGCACTACAAGAATGTGCTTTATCTCGGCCGCGACACCAATTTTCCGCTGGCCCTGGAAGGCGCGCTGAAGCTCAAGGAAATTTCCTATATCCACGCCGAAGGCTATGCCGCCGGCGAGTTGAAACACGGCCCGATCGCGCTGATCGACGAGAACATGCCCGTCATCGTCATCGCCCCGCATGACCGTATCTTCGAAAAGACCGTCTCGAACATGCAGGAGGTGGCGGCGCGCGGCGGCAAGATCATCCTGATCACCGACAGCAAGGGCGCCGCGCACGCCACGGTGAAGACGATGGAGACGATCGTTTTGCCGGACGTACCGGAAATCATCTCGCCGATCATCTACGCACTGCCGATCCAGATGCTCGCCTATTTCACCGCCGTGTTCATGGGCACGGATGTCGACCAGCCGCGCAATCTGGCGAAATCGGTAACGGTGGAATGATCGGTTCCAAACGGCTACCGATAGGGTCCAAGTTGATCGTTTCGTTCAAAGGCAAAGCGGTGGAAGCGGTTGCCGAGGGGAAGGCACCGAAAGGTTTTCCACCGGATCTGGTTGCCCGTGGCGAACGTCGTCTTCGAGCGATCGAAAACGCCGGACAATTGAACGATCGCCACCCGGAAATCGCCTTGAAGCCCTGAAGGGAGCAGAGCTGGGCAGCATTCAATTCGTATCAACGACCAATGCCTGCTTCAAATGGACCAACGCTGGCGCCGAAGAGGTGGAGATCGTCGACTACCATTGAGCGGGCACTTGCCCTAAACCCTTGAGGTCTCTGAACCATGCTCAAGTTCGTACGTCCAATTCACCCCGGAGAGTTCCTGCGCGAGGAATATCTCGTCCCGCTCGGTATGAGTGCCGGTGCGCTGGCGAAGAAGCTCAATCTTCCTCGTACCCGTATCGAACGCATTGCCAAGGAAGAGATCGGCCTGACTCCTGATACCGCGCTTCGCCTCGCCAGGTTCTTCAACACCACGCCGGAATTCTGGATGAATTTTCAGCAGGCTTATGAACTTGAAACCGAGGCGAAGAAACTCGCACCGGAGCTCGAGAAGATCGAACCGCTGGAAGCCGCGGCATAGTTGATCTTTTAAAAACTTCGCCATTCCAAAGCGCCTTGGGGTTCAGTAGTGTCGCGCTGCAAACACACGCTGCGGTGAACCATGTCGGATGCTCTCAAGACCTCAGGCATGACCCGGCTGAGAAACTATTTCCTGACCGGCTTCGTCGTTTGCGCGCCGCTGGCGATTACCGCCTACATTGCCTGGTCGCTGATCGGCTGGGTCGATTCCTGGGTGAAACCCTACATTCCGGTACGCTACAATCCGGACACGTACCTGCCGTTTCCAGTGCCGGGTTTTGGGCTGATCGTTGCCCTGATCCTCATCACCTTCATCGGCTTTATGACCGCCAATATCGTTGGCCGCGCCATCGTCAACTTCGGCGAGCGCCTGCTTGGCCGCATGCCGCTGGTGCGCGGCATCTACCGTTCGCTGAAGCAGATTTTCGAGACAGTGCTGTCGAACAAGGGCGACATGTTCCGGCAGGTCGGATTGGTCGAATATCCGCGCAAAGGGGTCTGGTCGCTTGTCTTCGTCGCCAGCGAGAAGGAAACCGAGATCAACCAGAAGCTCGACCGGGAAGGCGATCCGCTGATTGCCGTGTTCATGCCGTGTACGCCCAACCCGACGACCGGCTTTCTGATGTATGTGCCGAAATCCGACATTGTGCTGCTCGACATGACGATCGAGGACGGAGCCAAGCTGATCGTGTCGGCCGGCCTGGTGGCGCCAGCTGTCAAAATGGTGACGGTGAACGGCGAGCATATCCACGGCGCGCTTGCCAATCCTCCGCTCGACACGATGCCTCAGCCGGCACGCAGGAGCCGCACGGCCTCGTCGCGGCCGAACAGATAGAGCAACAGGCGCAGCGCCGTGCCGCGTTCGGACTGCAGTTCCGGATCGCGCGACAGGATCAGCCGCGCATCGTCGCGTGCGGCCTCGAGCAGGTCGGCATGCGCCTCGATGCGCGCCACCTGGAAGCCCGGCGTGCCGGACTGGCGGGTGCCGAGCAACTCGCCTTCGCCGCGCAGCTTCAGATCCTCTTCGGCGATACGGAAACCGTCCTCGGTCTCGCGCATCACCGACAAACGGCGTTTTGCCGTCTCGCCGAGCGGGTCCTTGTAGAGCAGCACACAGGATGAAGGCTTGTCGCCACGCCCGACCCGGCCACGCAATTGGTGCAACTGGGCGAGGCCAAAACGCTCGGCATGCTCGATGACCATGATCGTCGCATCAGGCACATCGACGCCGACCTCGATGACGGTGGTGGCGATCAGGATACGGGTGTCGCCCTGCTTGAAGGCGCGCATCGCCTCGTCTTTGTCGGTGCCTTTCATGCGGCCGTGCACCAGGCCGATGCGGTCGCCGAACAGCGGCTTCAGCGAGGCAAAACGGTCCTCGGCCGACATCAGCTTGATCTCCTCGGATTCCTCGATCAGCGGACAGATCCAGTAGATTTTCTGGCCATCGGCGACGGCGTCGAGCATGCGTCCGATCAGTTCGTCGAGCCGTTCAAGCGGCAAGGTGACGGTGCGGATCGGCTGGCGGCCGGCCGGCTTTTCCGTCAGCTTCGACACATCCATGTCGCCGAATGCAGTCAGCACCAGCGTCCGCGGTATCGGCGTTGCTGTCATCACCAGCATGTCGGGCGCATCGCCCTTGGCGGTAATGGCAAGGCGCTGATGGACGCCGAAACGGTGCTGCTCGTCGACGACGGCGAACACGAGGTCACGGAACGTCACCGTTTCCTGGAACAGCGCATGGGTGCCGACGACGATGTCGATGTCACCATTGGCCAGCCCGGTCAGCGTGTCGGCACGCTCGCGGCCCTTTTCGCGACCTGTGAGGACGGCGACACGCAGGCCGGCCCGTTCCGCCAACGGCGCAATTGTTGCCAGATGCTGGCGCGCCAGGATTTCGGTCGGCGCCATCAATGCCGCCTGGCCGCCGGCCTCGACGGCACGCGCCATGGCAAGCAGCGCGACCACCGTCTTGCCGGAGCCGACATCGCCCTGCAAAAGGCGCAGCATGCGTTCGGGGTCACCGAGATCGGCGTTGATTTCGGCAAGCGCCATTTCCTGCGACATGGTCAGCGAATAGGGGAGTGCCACGCGCAGTTGTTCGACTATGCGGCCGTCGCCGACCAATGGCCGGCCAGATAATCGGCGGACCTTGGCCCGCACCAGCGCCAGCGATACCTGGCCGGCCAAGAACTCGTCATAGGCAAGGCGCCGCCACGCTGCGCCGTCGACGGAGACGTCGATCGGGTCGGCAGGATTGTGGATGCGGTTGAGCGCATCGCTGAAAGCAGGAAAGGCATGGCGGCGCCGGAACTCACCGTCCTGCCATTCGGGCAGCACCGGCAGGCGGGCCAGCGCCTGGCCGATGGCCCGGCGCAGTACCTTGCCCGAGAGCCCGGCGGTCAGCGGATAGACCGGCTCGACCAGCGGCAGGTTTTCCGCGTCGTCGGCAAGTGCGATATGGTCGGGGTGAACCATGGTCGGGCGGCCGTTGAACCATTCCATGCGGCCGGAGACGACGACATGCTCGCCTACGGGCATTGCTTTTTCGAGATAGGCGGCATGGGCATGGAAGAAGGTCAGCGCGATCTCGCCGGTGTCGTCATGGGCGTAGACCCGGTACGGGACCGACCTGTTGCCGCGTGGCGGCGGCTGGTGGCGGTCGATGCGGACGTCGAGCGTAACGATGGCGCCTTCCGCCGAGCCGGCGATGCCAGGCCGGTTGCGGCGGTCGATGACAGTATGCGGCAGCACGAACAAGAGATCCCCGGCGCGCGCGGCCCGGTCGCCGAGGTCGGCTGCTACGACTTTTTCGATCAGGGCGCCAACTTTTGGCCCGACCCCGGCAAGCGAGGTGATCGGGACAAACAGCGGATCGAGGAGGGAGGGACGCATGATGTCAGCTTATGTTGCGGCGACTGTAGCGCAAGGCTGACACCGCCTTCTATCCACGCTATATGCGCCGCCTGGGCAAGGATGTTGCAAGATGACCGGAACGAAACGATCAAGCGAGGGGCTCGATGCCCGCCGCCGCAAGCTTCTGTTTCGTTCGTGGCACCGCGGCATGCGCGAGATGGACCTTATACTCGGCAGCTTCGCCGATGCCGAGATCGGCGCCTTGACCGGCGACGAAATCGACCAATATGAGAGGCTCCTCGACATTCCCGACACCGAATTCCTGCCTCTCGTCACTGGCGAACGCCCGGTTCCGGCGGATATCGACTGTACCGTCCTGCAAAAAATCCTGGCTTCGCGCCGGGAGATGACCTTCTGAACAACGTGTAGCCATGAGCCTTATCCCTACGATCGGTCTGCCGAAAGGCCGCGCCGGCCAGTTCATCGTCGATGGCGTCGCCGACGGCTACGAAGCCTTTGCGCTGGTGCAGGCTGCGCACGAGATCGCCCCTGACAAGCCGGTGCTGTTCGTGGCGCGCGACGGCCAGCGTCTGCCGGCGATCGTCGAGGCGCTTGCCTTTGCCGCGCCGGGCCTGCCGGTGCTGGAACTGCCGGCCTGGGACTGCCTGCCTTACGACCGCGTCTCGCCCGGCGCCGACGCCGCCGCAAGGCGGCTCGATGCGCTGGCAGCGATGATCGCGCTGGCGAAGAAGCCGCACCGCGCCGTCATTCTCACCACCGCGAACGCCTTGCTTCAACGCATTCCGCCGGCGGAACTCGTCGAGGCGCAGACCTTTCACGCCAAGCCCGGCAACCAGATCGACATGAACGCGCTGGTGTCACGGCTGGAGACTTCCGGCTTCGAGCGGGTGCCGACGGTGCGCGGCATCGGCGAATTTGCCGTGCGCGGCGGCATTCTCGATCTCTTCGCGCCCGGCTGGACGGAGGCACTGCGCCTCGATTTCTTCGGCGATACGCTGGAATCGATCCGCGTCTTCGACACCGCAACCCAGCGCACCATCGGCCAACGCAAGTCGATGGCGCTGCAGGCGATGAGCGAGGTGGCGCTGACGCCGGAAACCATCAGCCGCTTCCGCCGCGCCTACATCGAAGCCTTTGGCGCGCCCTCGCGCGACGATGGGCTCTATGCGGCGGTCAGCGAGGGCAGGCGGTTTGCCGGCATGGAGCACTGGCTGCCGTTCTTCTATGAGCGGCTGGAAACCGTGTTCGATTACCTGCCGGATGCGCCCGTGGTGTTTGATCATCTGGCGCATGAGGCACTGGCCGAGCGCCACACTCTGATCCTCGATCATTACGAGGCGCGAAAAAAACAGGCCGACGGCGCCTTGAAGGATGCCGTGCCCTACAAGCCGGTGTCGCCGGATCAGCTTTATCTGTCGCCCGAGAACCTGATTGCCTCGCTTGGTCCGCGCGAAGCGATCGACTTCACCTCCTTCGACGCGCCCGATGCCGGTGCGAAAAAGGTGTTCCATGCCGGCTCGCGCCATGGCCGCAGCTTCGTCGAGGAACGCGCCGACCCTAACGCCAACGTCTTCGACGTCGTCGTCAAACACATTTCCGACGAGCGCGCTGCACGCCGCCGTGTCGTCGTCGCCGGCTGGACTGAAGGTTCGCTCGACCGGCTCGGCCAGATCCTGGTCGAGCATCACCTTGGCAATCTGGAGCCGGTGGCGACGCTTGCCGAAGCCGAAAGGCTTGAGCCAGGGCAGGCGGCCCTGGCCGTGCTGCCGCTCGAATCCGGCTTCGAGACCGAGAAACTGGTCGTCGTCGCCGAGCAGGACATTCTCGGCGACCGGCTGATCCGGCGCTCGAAGCGCAAGAAGCGCGCGTCCGACTTCATCGCCGAGGCTTCGGCATTGTCTTCAGGCGATATCGTCGTGCATGCCGACCATGGCATTGGCCGCTTCATCGGGCTGCGCACCATCGAGGCAGTCGGTGCGCCGCACGATTGCCTTGAAATCCACTATGCCGGCGACGATCGGCTGTTCTTGCCGGTGGAAAACATCGAGCTGCTGTCGCGCTATGGCTCGGATTCGGCCGAGGCGACGCTCGACAAGCTTGGCGGCGGCGCCTGGCAATCGCGCAAGGCACGGCTGAAGAAACGTCTGCTCGACATGGCCGGGCAGCTGATCCGCATCGCCGCCGAGCGACAAATGCGGGCCGCACCGGCGCTGGTGCCGGCGGAAGGCCTCTATGGCGAGTTTGCGGCGCGTTTCCCCTATGAAGAAACCGACGACCAGCAAACGGCAATCGATTCGGTCATGGGTGATCTGGGCGCTGGAAAGCCGATGGATCGGCTGATCTGCGGCGATGTCGGCTTCGGCAAGACCGAAGTCGCGCTTCGTGCCGCCTTCATCGCGGCGATGGAAGGCTTTCAGGTCGCGGTGGTGGTGCCGACGACATTGTTGTCGCGCCAGCATTTCAAGACCTTCTCGCAGCGCTTCTCCGGCCTGCCGATCCGCGTCGCCCAGGCCTCGCGGCTGGTCGGCGCCAAGGAACTGGCCGAGACCAAGAAGGGCGTCGCCGAAGGCCAAGTCGACATTGTCATCGGCACGCACGCACTGCTCGGCTCCTCGATCTCGTTCAAGAATCTCGGCCTGCTGATCATCGACGAGGAGCAGCATTTCGGCGTCAAGCACAAGGAGCGGCTGAAGGATCTCAAGACCGACGTCCACGTTCTGACGCTGTCGGCGACGCCGATCCCGCGAACGCTTCAGCTTGCCTTGACCGGGGTGCGTGAGCTGTCGCTGATCGCCACGCCGCCGGTCGATCGCATGGCCGTGCGTACCTTCATCTCCCCTTTCGATCCGCTGGTCATCCGCGAGACGCTGCTGCGCGAGCGCTACCGTGGCGGCCATTCCTTCTACGTCGTACCGCGTATCAGCGATCTCACGGAAATCCATGATTTCCTGCGCGAATCCGTGCCTGAGCTGAAAGTGGCGGTGGCCCACGGCCAGATGCCGCCCGGCGAGCTCGACGATATCATGAATGCCTTTTATGACGGCCAGTACGATGTGCTTTTGTCGACCACCATCGTCGAATCCGGCCTCGATATACCGACCGCCAATACGCTGATCGTACACCGCGCCGACATGTTCGGCCTGTCTCAGCTCTATCAGTTGCGTGGCCGCGTCGGCCGTTCGAAGGTGCGCGCCTATGCGCTGTTCACTCTGCCCGCCAACCGCAAGCTAACCGATACAGCCGAGCGTCGGCTGAAAGTGCTGCAATCGCTCGATACGCTAGGCGCCGGTTTCCAGCTGGCCAGCCACGACCTCGACATCCGCGGCGCCGGCAATCTGCTTGGCGAAGAGCAGTCGGGCCACATCAAGGAGGTCGGCTTCGAGCTCTACCAGCAGATGCTGGAGGAGGCGGTGGCCGAAGTGAAGGATTCCGGCGAGGTGCAGGACGGCGGCTGGTCGCCGCAGATCGCCGTCGGCACGGCGGTGATGATCCCGGAAAGCTACGTCCCGGATCTGCAGCTCAGGCTGGCGCTCTATCGCCGTCTTGGCGATCTCGAAAATACGGAAGAGATCGATGCTTTCGGCGCCGAGCTGATCGACCGGTTCGGACCGTTGCCGGAAGAGGTAAAGCATCTGTTGAAGATCGTCTTCATCAAGGCGCTTTGCCGCAAGGCCAACGTGGAGAAGCTCGACGCCGGGCCGAAAGGTGTCGTCGTCCATTTCCGCAAGCGGGAATTCCCCAATCCGGTCGGGCTGGTCAAGCTCATCGGCGAACAGGGCTCGCTGGCCAAGATCCGACCCGACCAGAGCGTCGTCTTCAGCCGTGACTGGGCGACGCCCGAGAAGCGGCTGGCTGGCTCAGCGGTTGTCATGACGCAGCTGGCGCGGCTGGTGGAGAAGGCGGCGTAGCAGCGCGTCGCTGGTGCTCTGGGCACAGCCGCACCGGCACTTTCGCAGTGCCGTGCTCATTCGCCACGCGCCCAATTCCGGTCTAGAATAGGAAATCGGCTTCGTGTATGGAGCCGCGACCCCATATGGGGCGGATTGGCGGGCGATGGCGTCCGTGTGAAAGAGCGTTAGGTGCTTCGATGACGAAATGGTCGCCGAATTCGTGGAGAGCTAAGCCGATCCAGCAGGTTCCTGCCTATCCGGATCTTGCCGCGCTGAGGAACACGGAAGCCCAGCTTGCCACGTTTCCGCCGTTGGTTTTTGCAGGTGAGGCACGCAAACTGAAGAAGCAGCTTGCAGCCGTCGCTGCCGGTGACGCATTCCTTCTGCAGGGCGGCGATTGCGCCGAGAGCTTCGCCGAGCATGGCGCCGACAATATCCGCGACTTCTTCCGCGTCTTCCTGCAGATGTCGGTGGTGCTGACCTTCGCCGGCGCCCAGCCGGTGGTGAAGGTCGGCCGTGTCGCCGGCCAGTTCGCCAAGCCGCGCTCGTCCGACAATGAGACCAAGGGCGGTGTAACGCTGCCGAGCTATCGCGGCGACATCATCAATGGCATCGAGTTCGACGCCAAGTCGCGCATTCCCGATCCTGCAAGACAGGAGATGGCGTACCGCCAGTCGGCGGCGACGCTCAACCTTTTGCGTGCCTTCGCCCAGGGCGGCTACGCCAGCCTGGAGAACGTGCATCAATGGATGCTCGGCTTCGTGTCCGACAGCCCGCAGGGCGAGAAATACGAGTCGCTCGCCAACCGCATCACCGAGACGATGGACTTCATGAAGGCCGTCGGCATCACCTCGGAGACCAATTACGCGCTGCGCGAGACGGATTTCTACACCAGCCACGAAGCGTTGCTGCTCGGCTACGAGGAGGCGCTGACCCGCGTCGATTCGACCTCCGGCGACTGGTACGCCACCTCTGGCCACATGATCTGGATCGGTGATCGCACGCGCCAACCCGACCATGCCCATGTCGAATACTGCCGCGGCATCAAGAACCCGCTCGGGCTGAAATGCGGTCCGTCGCTGACGCCGGATGGCCTGTTGCAGCTCATCGACCTGCTCAATCCGGAGAACGAGCCCGGCCGGCTGACGCTGATCGCCCGCTTCGGCTCCGACAAGGTTGCCGACCATCTGCCCAAACTGGTGCGCGCGGTGCAGAAGGAAGGCCGCAGCGTGGTGTGGTCGTCCGACCCGATGCATGGCAATACGATCGAGGCCGCCGGCTACAAGACACGGCCGTTCGACCGCATCCTGAAGGAAGTGCAGACCTTCTTCGAGGTGCACCGCGCCGAAGGCACGCATCCGGGCGGCATCCACATCGAGATGACCGGCAAAAACGTCACCGAGTGCACCGGTGGTGCCCGCGCCATCACCGCCGAAGAACTGCAGGACCGCTACCACACCCATTGCGATCCGCGCCTCAATGCCGATCAGGCGATCGAGTTGGCGTTCCTGGTCTCCGATCTGCTCAAGAAGACCCATCCGGTCCAGCACAAGCAGGCCGTTAACGGCTGATATGATCTGAACTTTGATGTCATTGAAGAAGCGCCGGGCGAAAACCGGCGCTTTTTGTATTCAATCCCGCCGGTGTCGCATTTGCTCGTGCCTAACGCGCGCAAAACTGGAATGCTGCCAGGCGATGGCAATTGCATCGGGAGGCCGACATGGCTGACAGTCACACCGGATCATGCTTGTGCGGGGCAGTGCGGTTCAAGACACGAGGACCGCTACGCGGTGTCGTCTACTGCCATTGCTCGCAGTGCCGGAAGCAGAGCGGGCATTTTTATGCGGCGACCAACGTTGCCGACCGCGACATTACAATCACCGGCGCGAAGAGCATCACCTGGTACGAGGCCTCTTCGTTCGCCAGGCGCGGCTTCTGCAAGACATGCGGCTCTCTGTTGTTCTGGAAGCCGAGCGATGACGGCTATGTTTCGGTCATGGCAGGGCTGTTCGACGCGCCAACTAGGCTCCAAGGCGAATGTCATATCTTCGTCGGCGACAAGGGCGATTATTACGCGATCGATGACGGGCTGCCGCAGTTCGAGAAGTCGACGCCGTCGATCAAGGTGGCAGCCGGCTGATTCTTTGCAGAGGCCGCCTTATTCCCTTGGTCCAGCCATTGCGCTATCCCCTGCCGGTGATTCCGAAGGGTTTTGGCATGCAGCGACTGATCGACGCTTTTTACAATTCGGTGCGGGCGTTTCGCAAACTGGCCGCCGGCGAGGAGGCCTTCCAGCTGGAGCTGACGCTGCTCGTGCTTGCCTTGCCGCTCGGCTGGTTCCTTTCGGAATCGTGGCGCGGCTATGCGTTGCTGATCGGCGCGGTGCTGCTCATGATCATGATCGAGGTGCTGAACACCGGCATCGAGGCGGCATGCGACGCGTTCAGCCGCGAATTCAACGTCGATATCCAACTGGCCAAGGATTGCGGTTCGCTGGCGGTGCTGATTTCGGTGGTGATCGCTGCCGGGGTATGGGGCGTCGCCGTCATCGAGCGGATCCTCGGGGTACCGATCTGACGTTTCAGACACTACATGCAGGTCAACTGAGGGGCCCGACATGGCCGATACCACCGGATTTCTGTTGCTTGAACGTGAGGGCCTGCCGGACGATCTGCGCTGGCTGGTCGAAAAATATCCGCGCGAGGACTGGCAGGCGCATGCCAATATCCACGGCATAGCCAATATGTGGCTGCAGCGGCACGACATGTTCCGCGAGCTTGGCGGCATGCTCACCAATGGTATCGGCGATTATCGAGAAAGTAGGCTGAACGCGCCGGAATTCGCGCGCTGGTTCGCGCCGCGCCTCAACCATTTCCTCGGCAATCTCGACGGCCATCACAATGTCGAGGACCATCATTATTTCCCGGTCTTCGCCAGGGCCGAGACCCGTCTGAAGCGCGGCTTCGAGATTCTCGATGCCGATCACCACACAATCCATGAGGGACTGGAGCGCAATGCCGAGGCGGCAAATGCCTTCATCCGCACGCTTCAGAAGAGCGAAGACAAACAGCGTTTCGCCGCCGATGCCTATGCCGACGAGAACGGCCGGCTGATCGCCATGTTGACCCGGCATCTTGCCGACGAGGAAGACCTGATCATTCCGCTGATCCTCGAGAAGGGTGATCGCGCGCTCGGCATTGATTGACGATCAGCTTCCCTTGTGGAGTTCCTTCTTGGCGACGATATGGGCCGCGAGCCAGCCGAGGATGGCCACAACGAGGCCGATTGCCAGAGCGATCAGTAATCGCTCGTGACGAGCCAGCGCTTGGCCGACGATGTGCTCCGCGCCCAGCCCGAAGACATAACCGACAGTGCAGAACAGTGCCGCCCAGACCACCGATGAGATGGCGTTGAGGATGACGAAGCGCGCCGCCGCAATGCCCGACAGCCCGGCGGCGATGCCGCCGACCAGGCGGAGGCCATAGATGTAGCGGTTCGACAGCACGAAAATGTTGGGATGAGAGGTGACAAGGCGGTAGGCGTGGCTGAAGCCCGGCCGGGCTCGGAGCCTGATCACGAATTTATGGTCGGCGAAGCTCCGTCCCAAGATGAAGAAGAACGTGTCGCCACCGAAGGCGCCGAGCGCGGCTGCGAGAAACGCCTGCCACGGGATGAAGACATGCTGATGCGCAAAAAAACCGCCAAGAATTGCGGCGCTTTCGCCCTCTGCGACGCAGCCCAGAAAAACCGCGACCAATCCATATTGCTCAATGAGACGATGGATGACTTCCGTCATGAAGACGTTCGCTGCTTCGACAGAATGTCGTCGATGCGCTTCACCTGCTCGGCCAGCCGGGCGATCTCGTCTCGCATGCCGATGATCTGGCTGTGGCGCAGTTCGTCGAGCTTTTCGTGTAACGCCATGATCTCGATCTCGGCCTTGAGATTAACCTCATAGTCGTGGGCGGCGTCGATTCGATCGCGCTCCGTCTGGCGGTTTTGCGCCATCATGATCACTGGCGCCTGCAGGGCGGCAACCATGGAAAGCACGAGATTGAGGAAGATGAAGGGATAGGGATCGAAGGCGGCGCGCGACAAGAGCCAGACATTGCCTGCCGTCCACAGGATCAGGAAGCCAATGAATGCCAGGATGAAGGACCAAGAGCCGCCGATCCGGGCGATGGTGTCGGCCAGGCGATCTCCAAACGTCTGGTGAAAGGCGACGGCCTTGTTGGTGTCCTTGGAGATCGTGGTGCGCTCGAGCGTAGATTGCAGTACCCGGCTTTCGAGCGCGCTGAGGCCGTCCGGCTTTCGCTTCAGCCAGCGGCTTGCCAGGTCCTCGATCGTTTTGTTCATCGTCGCCTCCGTCGTCCGCGATGAGGTAGACGCTGCCGGTTCCTACGGGAAGTGGTAGATTGACGCGATGGGGTCAGGAAACAATGGTGGATTTTCAGAAAATTCGCGCCCGTGCAGCGAAGCGCAAAGGCGGTGAGGCAGCGCTGACGTCGCTGCTGGGTCCTATGCCCGACAATGCCGCGGTGGCAAAGATTACGGACGACCGGATCCTGTCGACCATGGCCGAGCGGGTTTTTGCCGCCGGCTTTGTCTGGCGCGTCATCGAGCAGAAATGGCCGGGTTTCGAGGAAGCATTTCTTGGCTTCGAGCCGAAGCGGCTGCTGTTCCAGCCTGACGATTTCTGGCACGATCTCACATTCGACAAGCGCATCGTCCGCAATCCGCAGAAGATCAAATCCGTACGCGACAACGCAGCCTTCGTCGAGCGCGTGTCGAAGGAGCATGGCAGCTTCGGCAAGTTCCTGGCCAATTGGCCGGCGGATGACCAGGTCGGATTGATGGCCTATCTCGGCAAGCATGGCAGCCGGCTCGGCGGCAATACCGGCCAGTATTTTCTGCGCTGGCTGGAGTGGGACGCCTTCATCGTCTCGGCCGACATGGCGGCAGCGCTGCGCGACGCTGGGCTCGACCTCGCGCAGAGCCCGACGTCGAAGAAGGACCTGGACAAGATCCAAGTGCAGATAAACGCCTGGGCGGCGGAAACCGGGCTGCCGCGCCGGCACATTTCGCGCATTCTGGCAATGTCGATCGGCGAGAACCATCCGCCGGAAGCCTTGCGCGAATATATGGGCGAATAGGATCGACTGTTTGGTCCAAACGAACGCCATTGCTCGACGAATTTTGCCGCGCTAAACCCACGGGCATGACAGACAAGACCGCTCCAGACATATTGCGCATCGCCGTCGCCCAGCTCAATCCGACGGTCGGCGACGTCGCCGGCAATCTTGCCAAGGCACGCGAGGCGAGGGCGGATGCCGCCCGCCAAGGCGCCGACCTCGTGCTGTTTACCGAGCTTTTCCTTGCCGGCTATCCGCCTGAGGATCTGGTGCTGAAGCCCGCCTTCCTGAAGGCCTGCGAGCGGGCGGCGGAGGATTTCGCCGGCGATACCGCCGACGGCGGCCCGGGTTTCGTCATCGGCACGCCGTTGAAGCGCAAGACCGGCACGCACAATTCGATCATCTTTGCCGATGGCGGCAAGATCCTTGCCGAACGCTACAAGCTCGATCTGCCGAATTACGGTGAGTTCGACGAGAAGCGCGTCTTCCAGGCCGGCCCCGAGATCCAGGGGCCGGTCAATTTCCGCGGCGTGCGCGTGGGAGTGCCGATCTGCGAAGATATCTGGGGCGAGGTTGCCGTCTGCGAGACGCTGGCCGAAAGCGGCGCGGAAATCCTGCTGGTCCCGAACGGCTCGCCCTATTACCGCGGCAAGGTCGACGTCCGCCACCAGATCGTCATCCGTCAGGTCATCGAATGCGGACTGCCGATTATCTATGCCAACCAGCTTGGCGGCCAGGACGAGCTGGTTTTCGATGGCGCATCGTTTGCCATAGGTTCTGACAAGACGCTGGCCTTCCAGATGAGCCAGTTCGAGGAGACGGTCAACGTCACCACCTGGAAGCGAAAGAATGACATCTGGGTCTGCTCTGACGGACCGATGTCGAAAATCCCGGAAAAGGAGGAGGCCGACTATCGCGCCTGCATGTTGGGCCTGCGCGATTACGTCAACAAGAACGGCTTCAAGAATGTCGTGCTCGGCCTCTCCGGCGGCATCGATTCGGCGATCTGCGCGGCACTTGCCGTCGATGCGCTCGGCGAGGAACGGCTGCGCGCCGTGATTATGCCTTACCGCTACACTTCGAAGGACTCGCTCAAGGATGCCGAGGACTGCGCCCGCGCGCTCGGCTGCCGCTACGACATCGTGCCGATCTTCGAGCCAGTCGAGGGTTTCCTGCACACGTTGACACAGCTTTTCGAGGGCACCAAGGAAGGCATCACCGAGGAAAACCTGCAGAGCCGGGCCCGCGGCACCATCCTGATGGCGATTTCCAACAAGTTCGGCTCGATGGTCGTTACCACCGGCAACAAGAGCGAGATGTCGGTAGGCTACGCCACGCTCTATGGCGACATGAATGGCGGCTTCAACCCGATCAAGGATCTTTATAAGATGCAGGTCTATGCGTTGTCGCGCTGGCGCAACGCGCATGTGCCGCCGGGTGCGCTCGGTCCGTCCGGCGAGGTGATCCCGGCCAACATCATCGACAAGGCGCCCTCGGCCGAACTGCGAGAGAACCAGACCGACCAGGATTCGCTGCCGCCCTATCCAGTGCTCGATGACATATTGGAGTGTCTGGTCGAGAACGAGATGGGCGTCGACGAGATCGTTGCGCGCGGCCATGACCGGGCGACGGTGGCGCGTGTCGAGCACCTGCTTTACGTCGCCGAATACAAGCGCCGGCAGGCGGCGCCTGGCGTGAAGATCACCAGGAAGAACTTTGGCCGCGATCGCCGTTATCCCATCACCAACCGGTTCAGGGATGGCGGGTAGGCGATTGGCTGCATAACGGTTTAGCCATGGCCAACTTTGAGATCAGCTTCGACCTGTCGCGAATCGACTTCCGGGCGACATCCGACATTTTGAAGGAGAGCTATTGGGGCAGCGGCCGCAGCGACGAATTGCACCGCCGCGCCTTTGCCAACTCACTGTGCGTCGGCGCCTATGTCCGCGGCAATCAGGTCGGCTTCGGCCGGGCGATCACCGACCGTACGGTATTTGCCTATCTCGCCGACATCATTGTCTGGCCCGGGTATCGCCGGCAAGGCATCGGAACCCGGCTTGTCCAGACGCTTATCGGTCATCCGGATTGCAAGACTGTCACGCATTGGAGCCTGTCGACCAACGACGCACACTCCATGTACGAGAAGCTCGGCTTCAGGCCTTCCACCGACGGCCGCTATATGCGCCTCGACCGTATCCCGGCAACCTGAACAGAGGCAGCGCACAACCCGCGATTGTTGCAAAATCGTCTCACTGCTTGGACCAGATGCGCTTTTGGCTATCTACTGACTTGGCGCGGCGTTGAGGCGTCTCTATAAACACCTCTCCGCGATTCCCCTTCAGGAGGAACCGAATGCCAGGATTTGACATCGTTATGCGAGGCTGCGAAGCCTAGGTCTTGGTCAGTGCGCCGCGAGATAGCCTCGCGGCAAGGCTGAACCGAGGCAGGTATTTCGCCGCTGCCGGTCGCCGCCCCTCTACAGGGCCGCCAAATACGCCAAACCTCCGCATCTCCGGGCGCCAAACGGCGCCGACGCGGTTTTTCAATTTCTACTTTCGTGGGATCGGGCTCGTTTGCGCCCGAATGACATCATGACTCGTTTTCGAATAGATTTGCGCGCGGGCGCCTTTCGCAGCGTTCTTGGCTTCACGCTCAGCCATTGGCGGTGTCAGCCGTGGCGGCTTGCCGGCATTATGGGCACATTCCTGCTGTCGACCTTGGCCGACGTGCTGACGCCGCTCTATTCCGGCCGGCTGGTGGATGCCGTCGCCAGCAGTGCTGCGGCCGACGATGTTGCGTGGAACGCGGCGACAGCGGCCTTTTCGATGCTGGTGGCCCTGGCGCTCACCGGTGTCGTGCTGCGCAATCTCGCCTTCATGGCCATTGTCGAGCTGACGTTGAAGATGATGGCGGATATCGCCGCCGACGCCTTCCACCGCGTCCAGCGCTTCTCCACCGACTGGCACGCCAACAGCTTCGCCGGATCGACGGTGCGCAAGATAACGCGCGGCATGTGGGCGCTCGACCTGCTCAACGACACGATCCTGATCGCGCTGCTGCCATCGGTCGTCATGCTCGTCGGCTCGACGCTGCTGCTTGGCTGGTTCTGGCCGCTGATGGGTGCTGTCGTCGCCACCGGTTCGGTTCTGTTCATCGCGGTGACGACGATGCTGTCGCTTGGCTATGTCGCGCCCGCGGCAAGGCTTGCCAATGCGTGGGATACACGGCTCGGCGGCTCGCTGGCCGACGCGGTAAGCTGCAACGCCGTGGTCAAGGGTTTTGGCGCCGAGGAACGCGAGGAGACGCGGCTCGCCGAGGTCGTCGCCAAATGGCGCGGTCGCACGCGCCGCACCTGGATGCGCGGCACCGTCAACGGCACCACGCAAGGGACGATGCTGCTGCTTTTGAGGGCAGCGGTCATCGGGTTCTCCCTGCTGTTGTGGTCGTGGGGGCAGGCGAGCGCCGGCGATGTCGCCTTCGTGCTGACCTCATTCTTCGTGCTGCAAGGCTATCTGCGCGACATCGGCACACATATCCGCAATCTGCAGCGCTCGATCAACGACATGGAGGAACTGGTCGACTTCCAGTCCGAACCACTCGGCATCGAGGATCGGCCCGGAGCCAAACCGATCCGGATCACCGATGGCCGTATCACCTTCGACAATGTCACGTTCCACTATGGCAGCCACCGCCTGCCGCTCTATCGCGATTTTTCGGTGGACATCGCGCCGGGCGAACGGGTTGGGCTGGTTGGCCATTCGGGCTCCGGCAAGACGACATTCGTCAAGCTGATCCAGCGCCTCTACGACGTGACTGCGGGCAATATCCTGATCGACGGCCAGGATATTGCGAATGTGGCGCAGGCGTCGCTGCGCGCACAGATCGCAATCGTCCAGCAGGAGCCGATCCTGTTTCACCGGTCGCTGGCCGAAAACATCGCCTATGCTCGGCCGGCCGCCACGCAGGCCGAGATCGAGCACGCGGCGCGATTGGCCAGCGCGCATGACTTCATTGCCAATTTGCCGAAAGGCTATGGCACGCTGGTCGGCGAGCGTGGCGTAAAGCTATCGGGTGGTGAGCGTCAGCGCGTTGCAATCGCACGCGCCTTTCTTGCCGATGCGCGCATTCTCATCCTGGATGAGGCAACGTCGAGCCTCGATTCGGAATCGGAGGTGCTGATCCAGCAGGCGATGGAGCGGTTGATGGTCGGCCGCACGACGCTGGTCATTGCCCACCGGCTGTCGACGGTGCGGGCGCTGGACAGGCTTTTGGTGTTCGATCGCGGCCGCATCGTCGAAGAGGGCTCGCATGACCAACTGATCCGGCTGCAAGGCGGCATCTACCGCCGGCTGTTCGAACGCCAGGCGCTTGAACTGACCAAAGGCCTGGTGATCTGACGGTTGCGGTGCCGCGCGTCTTGATAGACGTGCGGCGCTGCAGTCTTTTCTTCGCCTTTGTCATGTTCTATGTCTGCCGCCGAGCGCGGGGGCGCGTCTTGTCAACAGCAAAACCATCCGGTACGCCCGCTCATGACAGTTACCGTCCGTTTCGCCCCGTCACCGACCGGCCGCATCCATATCGGCAATGCGCGCACCGCTTTGTTCAATTGGCTGTTCGCCATCAAGAACAAAGGCCGCTTCATCCAGCGCTTCGACGACACCGACGTCGCCCGTTCGACGCAGGAGTTTTCCGACGCTATCCTATATGACCTGCATTGGCTGGGCATCTTCCCCGATGCCACGGAGTACCAGTCGCGGCGGGTCGAAATCTACGATGCCGCACTGGAGAGGCTGAAGGAGGCGCGCCTCGTCTATGCTTGCTATGAGACGCCTGAAGAGCTCGACCTGAGGCGCAAGGTGCGCCGCACGCGTGGCCTGCCGCCAGTCTATGGCCGCGAGGCGCTGACGCTGGCACCCGAGCAGGTGGCGGAATATGAGGCCGATGGCCGGCGGCCGCACTGGCGCTTTCTGCTGCCCAACTTCAGCAGCGATCCGCTACAGCCGGAGCGCACCGAAATCCACTGGAACGACCTGGTGCGCGGCGAAGAGACCGTCGACCTCGCCTCGCTTTCAGACCCGGTTCTGCGGCGTGAGGACGGCACCTACCTCTACACATTGCCTTCGGTTGTCGACGACATCGACATGGGCGTCAGCCATGTCATTCGCGGCGACGACCACGTCACCAATACCGGCGTCCAGATAGCCCTGTTCCGAGCACTTGGCGCGGAGCCGCCGGTGTTCGGCCACCACAATCTCCTGACAACGGCATCAGGCGAGGGACTTTCGAAGCGCACCGGCGCGCTGTCCATCCAGAGCCTGCGTGAGAGCGGCATCGAGCCGATGGCGATCGCTTCGCTGGCGGTGCTCGTCGGCACCTCGGAAAACGTCGTGGCGGTGCCAACGATGGCCGAGCTAGTCGAGCGCTTCGATCCGGCTGCAACATCGAAATCCGCCGCCAAATTCGACCCGGACGAACTCTTCGTGCTCAACCGCACGCTGCTGCATCACATGCCGTTTTCCGAGGCGCGCGACCGGCTGATCGTGCTCGGCATCTCCGGCGAACAGGCCGAGTCTTTCTGGCTGGCCGTGCGCGGCAATCTCGACAGGCTGGCCGATGCGGCGATCTGGTGGCGTACGCTTCGAGACGGTCCAGAGGAGCCGGCGGAGTTTTCCGACGAGGACCGCGACTTTCTTCGCCAGGCATTCGAGTTGCTGCCGGAAGAGCCTTGGAACGGCACCGTCTGGAAGGACTGGACGGGCAAGATCCGAGCGGCGAGCGGCCGTAAGGGCAAGGCGCTGTTCATGCCGCTCAGGCTGGCGCTTACGGGACAGCCTTCGGGTCCGGAGCTTGCAGATCTGTTGCCGCTGCTGGGTCGGGAAGGAACGTTGGCCCGACGACCCTGACCTTGCGCTGCTCCGGCGGCGGCAGCGATGTCGGCGAGGGCACAGGTTTGACAGCAAGGCGTCTGATCGCCCCACGGTCGAGGCCGTCTTGCGCATTGGCCAAGAACTCCGGGTCGGCGCCCGGATCAGGCCTGGCAACCGGCAGCGGAATGAACGGGGTACTCTCTACATTCGCCTCGGATTGTTCCCGGGTTGGCGGGTTGCCGGCGATGATCTCGAAATTCTGCGCGGCGTTGCAGCCGCAGGTCGGCGGCCGCGGCATGTCGGATTGCTTGTAGAGGTAGGCCGTCGGCAGTTCGATATAAGGCCTGCCCGTCACCGAAGACGTCATCGACGCCGAATCGCTGTTCACGCCGCGCGTGTAGAAAACCTGCATCTCGGTGCCGGGGCAGCTCGATTCGCAATTCTTCTGATCGCGCTCGAAATCGCCCAGCGAGGCAGCATTCGACATCGGGAAGAAATAGCCGTCGCAGGTCCGCACACACATGGTGCGGAATTCGCCTTGGGGCTGGCCCATGTCGGCGCTGTTGAGCACGGTGCGGATGTTGCCCGGCTGGCTCAGTTCTTCAGCCTGGTCGGCCTCTTCGGGCTGACTGCCCAAAAGCTGGTCGAGCAGGTTTCGCTTGCCGTTTTCACGGTTGGCTTCGCGGACCGGCGCGGGCGTCGGCGCCGCCGCATCATCGCGGCAGCCATTGGCGTCAAGCAACGTCAATATGCGCGCACGATCACGTCGCGAACCACCGCCGGCAAGGTCGCCGCGCTTGGCCTGCAGGGCGTCGAGATTGGCTGCCATGCGATCGATGGTGGCGTCGAGTGCTGCGCATGCGTTGGCGTTGCGGCGAGACAGCGAAAAGCCGCAGCCGGCGCTGCTGGCCTGCCTGACGGCCTTTGAAATCTGCTGGCGCTGCCGGACGATTGCGTCGTCATATTTCCTGAGCAATGCCGGTTTGCCGCCGCCACCACGAGAAGCGGCGGCAAGATCGGCTTCAAGCTGGCGGCAGAGGCGGGAAGCGGCCTGTGCCTGAGTGGCGGCAATGCCGCACAGCACCACGGCGCCGAGCAGCGCGGCGGTACGCGTCAGCTTCCAACGTGCGCCCGTCATCCCTCCGACTCCGCCTGCCTGTTGTTCAGAAAGCTACCGCGCTTGCGGTTAATCGTTTGTTTAGCATGCCGCCGATTCCGGCTTCAGCCCAAATCGGATGGCTTGCGCCTTGTGCGCGGCTTCGATCACGACCGGTGCTGTCATTTCGACCACGCCACACTGCGTATTCGGACAGAGCCAGAACCGCGACGTCCTGGCGCTGCACGAAAAAGGCGTATTCGCCCAGAAGAATGCCTGGATTCAGCAATGCCCGGAGGCTTGGCATGACCGCGATTACCCGTCGAGCCGCGCTGCAGTTTGGTCTTTTGTGCCTGGCGATGCCGGATGCCATGGCGCAGCAAAAGCCCATCGCGCCGGATTGGGGTACCAGATTGGTCGAAGCTGCCCGTGAGCAGATCGGCGTCACCACACTCTACGATCCGACCTATACACGCCTGGCCTATCCGGGCGGGGACGTTGGGCCCGAGCGGGGTGTTTGCACGGATGTCGTGATCCGTGCCTATCGCCGCGCCTTCGATGTCGATCTGCAAAGATTGGTACATGAGGATATGCGGGCCAATTTTGCCGCCTATCCGAAGGCTTGGGGCCTGAAAGCGCCGGACCGCAACATCGACCACCGCCGTGTGCCCAATCTTGCGGCCTATTTCGAGCGGCGCGGTGCTGCCTTGCCCGTCAGCCAAGACCCCGCCGACTATCGGCCAGGGGATCTCGTCGCCCAGATGCTGCCCGGCAATCTGTCGCATATTGCCATCGTGTCGTCCAATCGCTCCACTTTGGTACCGACAAGAAGGCTGGTTATTCACAATATCGGCGGCGGCGCCAGGGAAGAGGACACTTTGTTTGCCTTCAGGCAGACAGGGCATTTCCGGTTCAGGCCAATCTGAGAAAGCCCGCGGCTACCCCAGATCGACGATGGCTTGCGCCTTGTGCGCGGCTTCGACCACTGCCAGTGCCGTCATGTTGACGACGCCGCGCGACGTCACCGACGGCGTCAATATGTGCGCCGGGCTGTCGGTGCCGAGCAGGATCGGGCCGACATGCAGCGCCTCCATCATTGTGCGCAGCGCCGTCAGTGTGATGTTCGCCGAATCGAGATTGGGGAACACCAGCAGATTGGCTTCGCCTTTCAGCCGCGAATGCGGATAGACGCGTTGGCGCAGCTGCTCCGACAATGCCGAGTCGGCATGCATCTCGCCGTCGCATTGCAGGTCGGGCGCGATGCGCGCCAGGATCGCCGCCGCCTGCCGCATCTTCATGGCGCTTGGCGAATCGCGGGAGCCGAAATCCGAATGCGAAAGCAGGGCTGCCTTGGGCTCGATGCCAAAACGCTGAATCTCCTCGGCCGCCAGAACGGTCATCTCCGCAATCTCCTCGGCGGTCGGATCGACGGAGACATGGGTATCGGTGAGGAAGATGATGCCGCGCTGCGAAATCAGCATGGAAAGCGTCGACAGGTCGCGATCCCTAATGCCGGCGCGTGGCCCGATGATCAGCGTGACGTTGCGCAAATGGCGCTCGAAACGGCCCTCAAGGCCGCAGACCATGGCGTCGGCGTCGCCGCGCTTCAGGGCAAGGGCGGCGATCACCGTATTGTCGGTGCGCACCATGGTGCGTGCCGCTTCCGTAGTCACCCCACGGCGGCCGGCAAGCTCGATCAAAAGGTCGACGTAGTGGCGGTAACGCGGATCGTCTTCCGGGTTGATCAGGCCGAAATCGACGCCCGGCTTGATGCGCAGCCCATAGCGTTTCACCCGCACGTCGATGACGTGCGGGCGGCCGATCAGGATCGGTTCGGCAATGCCTTCCTCGAGCACGACCTGCGCGGCGCGAAGCACGCGCTCGTCCTCGCCGTCGGCATAGATGACGCGCTTGGCGCTCGACGTCTTGGCCATCGAGAACACGGGCTTCATGACCAGGCCGGAGCGGAAGACGAAGCGGTTCAGCTTGTCGATATAGGCGGCGAAATCGGTGATCGGCCGGGTCGCGACGCCGGTCTCGCAAGCTGCCTTGGCGACGGCAGGGGCAATGCGCAGGATCAGCCGCGGATCGAAAGGCGAGGGGATCAGGAACTCCGGGCCGAAGATCGGCGTCTCGCCGGAATAGGCACGCGCGGCAACGTCGGACGGCTCTTCGCGGGCAAGCGCCGCGATGGCCCGAACGGCGGCCATTTTCATCTCTTCGTTGATGGCCCTTGCGCCGCAATCCAGCGCGCCACGGAAGATGTAAGGAAAACAGAGTACGTTGTTGACTTGATTGGGGAAATCGGAGCGGCCGGTGCAGATCATCGCATCGGGTCGCGCCGCCCTTGCCGCTTCCGGCATGATCTCGGGATTGGGGTTGGCCAGCGCCAGGATCAGCGGCTTGGGCGCCATGTGGTGGAGCAGTTCCGGTTTCAGTACGCCGGCGGCAGACAGGCCGAGAAACACGTCGGCGCCGGGCAGAACGTCAGCCAGCGCGCGCGCCCCGGTATCCTTCACATAGGGGTCTTTCCAGCGGTCCATCTCCTCGACGCGGCCCTTATGGGCGACCCCGAACCGGTCGGTGACCCAGATGTTTTCAACCCGCGCGCCGAGCGAGACCAGAAGGTTGAGGCAGGCGAGCGCCGCAGCACCAGCGCCCGACGTGACGATCTTGATGTCCGAGATGGACTTGCCGGCGAATTCCAGCCCATTGAGCACAGCGGCGGCGACGATGATGGCGGTGCCGTGCTGGTCATCATGGAAGACCGGTATGCCCATGCGGGCTTTCAGCTGCTCCTCGACCTCGAAGCATTCGGGCGCCTTGATGTCTTCCAGGTTGATGCCGCCGAAGGTTGGTTCCAGCGCCGAGATCGTCTCGACCATGCGCTCGATGCCCGGTGCGTCGATCTCGATGTCGAAGACATCGATGCCGGCGAACTTCTTGAACAGCACCGCCTTGCCCTCCATCACCGGCTTGGAGGCGAGCGGACCGATATTGCCGAGGCCGAGCACCGCCGAACCGTTAGTGACGACGCCAACAAGATTGGCGCGGGCTGTATAGTCGGCAGCGGTTGCCGGATCGTCGCGGATTTCAAGGCAGGGGGCGGCGACACCCGGCGAATAGGCAAGCGCCAGGTCGCGCTGGTTGCCCAGCGGTTTCGTCGCCTGGATTTCAAGTTTTCCGGGACGGGGGTGCTTGTGGAAGTAGAGCGCTGCTTCGTCGAGGTCGGATCGCGCCGCCTTTTTGCTTTCGCTTGTCATGACGGCCGCCTCCTCAGTTCAGTCCGTTTGGGGTTTTGAGTCTCTTAGCATGCAGCCGAGCCTTTTCGAGGGGTGATATGTCGCAAGCGCGAGCTTATGGCTTTGCACCGCCGGC
Source organism: Mesorhizobium sp. M0437 (assembly GCF_040321335.1). Lineage (NCBI taxonomy): Bacteria > Pseudomonadati > Pseudomonadota > Alphaproteobacteria > Hyphomicrobiales > Phyllobacteriaceae > Mesorhizobium > Mesorhizobium sp. M0437. Next base: position 840 of record NZ_JAMYRK010000037.1, on the reverse strand, counting down.
CAGTGCGGCCTGCCATTGAAATCTCGAACAACGGGCGGCGAGCTGCGCCGCCGCCAGTTGAATGTCTGCTAAGGTGGTTTGCAGGCGGTCCGCTTTCTGGCAGATATTGAATGGACCGGACGTTTGCAGACCTGTCCGCAATTCATGAGGAGTCGGAGTTTGCCCCCACCGATCCCCGTTCGCCTGGCACCCCATAATGCGAGCTGGGCCACCCGTGCTGCCAGCGAAGCAGATCGGCTGCAACAGCAGGCGGCTTCGATCCTTCAGGTCCACCACATCGGCTCAACCTCCATCCCCGGCATTGCCGCCAAGCCTGTCCTTGACCTGATGCCCGTTGTTTCGAATCTGGCGGCGCTGGATGCCGAACAGGCAGCCATTGAAGCCCTTGGCTATGAATGGCATGGCGCCTACGGCATGGAAGGACGACGCTATTGCACCCTACACGATTAGGTAACGGGCGAGCGGGTCGTTCAAATTCACTGCTTCGTGGACGGCGACCCCGCCATCCGCAGACATCTTGCCTTTCGCGACCTTCTGCGCAGTTCGCCTAGCATTGCAGAGGAGTATGAGCGAGAGAAGCGGCGATGTGCTGCGCTGCATCCCGAAGACAGCCACGCCTATTCCGACTGCAAAGACGCCTGGATAAAACGTGTCGAAGCAATGGCGCTCAGCCGCTATCCCTGAAAACACGTCTATCGTCCGCATCAGAGCTCGCCAGAGACACGAACGAACGTCTTAGCAGGGTCGATAGTGTTGAAAAAGTCCGGGTTGCAGCAGTCCTGAAGCACTTCTCTATTCGGCATGTTGAGGTCAAGCGCTTTCGAGCTTGCGGCTTCTCCG
>NZ_JAMYRK010000036.1:0-62952 GCF_040321335.1 Mesorhizobium sp. M0437 | reverse complement strand
GTATTCACGGCCTGGACATCGAGCGAGGCCGGATCGATGTTGAGGCCGGCGCCAGGCTGGACGACATTGGCGACGATCAGGCCGACGATCAGCGCGAGCGTCGAGAAGGTGAGGAAATAGACCATTGCCTTGCCGGCGACCCGGCCGACCTTGTGAAGATCGTTCATGCCGGCAATGCCGGTCGCAATTGTCAGGAAGATGACAGGCGCGATGATCATCTTGACCAGCTTGATGAAGGCATCACCCAGCGGCTTCAGGCTCTCGCCGGTTCCCGGATAGAAATAGCCAATTGCGACGCCGAGGGCGATGGCGGCAAGCACCTGCGCGTAAAGCTTGGCATAGAAGGGTTTGCGGGGCGCGGGACTCGCGCCGCGGACTTGTGCAGCTGACACTGTTTCTCTCTCCCTGACCGGATCGAGGTGGCGTGACTTCTCCCGGGCTTCTCCCTATCGCGGCGCTCCGGTCGAACGCTGCACCAACGCCGCCGCAATACCCATGCCAAATAGATCCGCATGACCTGAACTGACGTTGGGCTCGCCAATGATGGGATGAATGCGGTGGCACAAGACGGGAATGACAAGGCCGCCGTCCAGCACGCGCTTGATGTTCTCCGGCAGATTGCCGGTCGATCTCTCTGGCTTGCCGTTTTGCTGCACATCGTGGTGGGCTCCTCGGTTTGCCGACTTTGGGAAGGGCCGCATCGCTGGCACCAGAGCGGAGAATTGCCGTGTTCTTTGCCGCGCTGCCGCTGCAGCGACAGCTTGAAAGCGACGTCGAGACGTAGGGATTGACGCCGCTGGTGCTGACCGCGACGATGCGGTTCAGAAGTTCCGAGCACCGCCGAGAAAGCCGCGCTCGACCGCCACCTTCGCGCCTACACACGCGACGCCGCCGCCTTATCTGCGTCATCAATATCGAGGAAATGGTGGTTGCCGCGACCGACCAGTGTCGTCGGCAGTGATTATCGCTCCCGCCTCTGGTTCGCAGGCGCTGGTGACTGGCACGGCCCGGCAACTCGGCGCGGTCAGCCGCTCGGGCACCGCATCGCCGGCGCCGTATTTCTGTCGTTCAACATCGCCGACAAAAATTAGAACTGATGAATTCTATCATAGGCCGCGAGGTTTTCTTTCACGAATGAAAGAAAGCTCGATTGACTATCCCGCCTCGCTCCAGTCTTTTGAAAATCAACGTGTGGTTGCCCCCGTGCAAGCCGAGAACGTGGCCAAGCTTCGTGGAGGGAGAGCCAAGCGATGCGTCAGGGGTCGACCCGCTTTGCACTCGACCACACGGCGGTGGCACGAGTTCACGTCAGAGCATTTTCGCGCTTGCCCGCGACGTCGCGGGCGCACATGCCGCCGGCATGCATTTCATGGCGCGAGATCGAGGATCATATGCACCACAACATTCCCAAATCAGAACAAAATGCCAGCGAGTGCCGCATTTCGCTTCCGGATGCGAAAAGGGCTTACCCAAAGTCCGAGATGAACACCGCGGTCCCTTTTGTGCCATGGCACGAGCACGCGCTTACCGGCATCTTCGAAATATCGAAAGTACTCACCGACCCCGCCCGGCTCGAAGTCACGTTGGCCAAGGTCGTCGATCTCCTGCCCTCGTTTGTGCAGATGCGGCACGGCATCATCGCTCTCTTCGACGCTGAGGGCGTACTGGACATCACCGTAGTCACCGGCTGCGACGAGAACAGCGATGAGCGCTCCCGGATGCGCCTGCCGCGCAAGGCAATCGATCTGATTGTGACGACGGACACGCCGCTCGTCGCCGAGAACATAGCGGTGCATTCGGCCTTCACTGCCGCTGACATAGAGGTGCTTGGGGCCTCCGACACCGTGTCCTTCATCGGCGTTCCCATTCGTGTTGATGGGAACGCCGTAGGCACGCTGACTATCGACCGCGCCTTGGACAGCAGGTCAACGTATCGGCTCGATTATGATGTCCGGCTGCTCACCATGATAGCCAACATGGTGGGACAGACAGTCAAGTTGCACCGCTTCTCCGCGGGCGACCGCGAACGACCGACGGAGGTGGAAGATCGGCTGCAAACGCAATTCTCTGATGTCAAGCACCCTGCACCGCAGCGCAAGAAGGTTCACGTCAAGGGAATGATTGGCGACAGTCCGGCGCTAAGCGCGCTGCTCGAGAAGATCGCAGTGGTAGCTAAGGCAAAGACCACGGTTCTGTTGCGAGGCGAATCCGGTACCGGGAAGGAGCTGGTCGCGAAGGCAATTCACGAGTTGTCGCCGCGCGCCAAGCGGCCCTTCATCAAACTCAATTGTGCAGCGCTGCCAGAGACAGTCCTGGAATCCGAATTGTTCGGTCATGAGAAGGGTGCCTTCACAAGCGCGTTCAATTCCCGCAAGGGTCGCTTTGAGCTCGCCGACAAGGGGACGTTGTTTCTGGATGAGATCGGCGAGATCTCGGCCTCCTTCCAGGCAAAGCTACTGCGCGTGCTGCAGGAGCAGGAGTTTGAGCGCGTCGGCAGCAACCAGACCATCAAGGTCGACGTTCGCGTGATTGCCGCCACGAACAGGAACCTTGAAGAGGCGGTTGCAAGGAATGAGTTCCGCGCCGACCTATATTATCGCATCAACGTGGTTCCCTTGCTGGTGCCGGCATTACGCCAAAGGCGCAGCGATATTCCGCTCCTCGCAGCTGAGTTTCTCAAGAATTTCAACGATGAGAACGGCCGTACGCTGACCTTCGATCCGCGTGCGATTGAAGTACTGATGAAATGTGAATTTCCCGGCAACATTCGCGAGCTTGAAAATTGCGTGCACCGGACAGCGATCCTGGCGGAGGGACTATCAATCGGGAGAAACGACTTTGCGTGCTCCCACGACCAATGCTTTGCCGAGGCGCTGCGGAAGAGCAGATCGGGCAAGGCCGCGCTGCAACCAGCGCCAATCCTGCCAGAGGCAGTGAATCCGGCCACGCCTCCGGATACGGCCGCTCGTTCGGCCGCCACCACAGTCCCGCTTGCCGGAGCAACCCACTCATTGGGCGCGAGGACCACCGACGCCGAGCGCGTTATTGCTGCCATGGAAAGATGTGGCTGGGTACAGGCAAAGGCGGCGCGCCTGCTTGGACTGACCCCGCGCCAGATTGGCTACGTGCTGAGGAAATACGGCATCGAGGTCAAGCGTCTGTGAAAGCATGACTCAGGCGGATTAGCTGAGACCGCTTAGCGGCTTGGCCCGCGCAGGGATGCAGATCCGCGTCCGCGTCAAGTCGATCCGACCGAGGACAGCCTGGCCGAATTCCCGTGGCAGCCGGCGTTGCGACCATCTTGTGAAAGGCGACGCTGCCATCGTCAATCCGTCCGCCATGTTGCTCTCGTTGCGAGCTCATACGGATGAACCTGTGCGACTGAAACGGAGATAAAATATGTCCGATGCAAAACTGCAAGCTGTGCTTTCGTCTCTTCCGCAAGGGACGCGACAGTTAGATGCTCTGCCGTCCAACGGACCAGCGCCGGACAAAAGTTTTGTCAAGCTGAATACGAATGAGAACCCGTTTCCGTTGCCGCCAATCATAATGCAAAGTGCAGTGGCGGCCCTCAATCGCCAGTATCTGTATCCGGACGACGATAACATCAGCTTGAGGGAAGCAGCGTCCAATACCTATGGGGTATCCACGGATCAGGTCATCGCAGGCAACGGGTCGTCTGAACTGCTCGGACTCATCTACAGAGCTTTCCTCGCCCCTGGCGACAAGGTGGCGATGATATCGCCAGGGTTTTCGTTCAACCGCAAACTTGCCATGTTGCATGGTGCTGAGTTTCTCGAGATCGGATGTCAAACTCATTCGCTGCCAATGGAGCAATTGCTTTCCGGTCCGGCAAAAGACGCCAAGTTCATTCTGGTGGCCAATCCAAACAATCCGACCGGAACATTCCTCTCGATAAGCAATATCGAACGCCTCGTGGCACAATCGGATCGCCTGGTCGTCCTTGATGAGGCCTATGTCGACTTTGCACCCGATCACGGGCTGCGCCTCATCAACCGTTATTCGAACCTTCTGATCTTGAGAACATTTTCGAAGAGCTATGCCGCCGCTGGCATTCGCGTCGGTTTCGGTTTCGGTCACCCTGAGATTATTGGCAGGCTGCGCAACATCCAGAACGTCTTCAACATGAACGTGATCGGGCATGCGGTTGGTATCAGCGTGCTTGCGCATCGCGGCGCCTACGCAGAGAACCACAAGCACATCAGACATGAACGACAGCGAGTGACAGCCGCACTGTCGCAACTTGGATTTTCCGTAACGCCCTCCCACGCAAATTTCTTGCTAGCCCGTGTGCCAGCGGGACAGGACGGCTCATGGTGGCAAGCAGCCTTGGAAAGGCAAAAGATACTCGTTGCCTACTTTCCGGACAATGGTTTGGAACATTGCATCCGCGTCAGCATCGGCACAAAAGAGCAATTGGATGCATTTCTTGCTGCCGCTCGCGATATAGTTGGAAGCTTAAGCATACCAAGCACCACAGGCAGGGGAGCGTCAGGCTCTGCTCGTTCGGTACGCTGACGCTAATCCGATATCACACATTGCTATCTTTAGACTTGCTTGGTCACCCAAGCACGACAACATTTTTCTTTAAAATCGGGGACAATATCGAGTGACAAACGTCTTTCCTTCAAACCTAGCCTTCGGCATCTTCGATCATCTGGACGAGGACGGCCTCGATATCGCCCGGCAGTACGAAGATCGCCTGATATTAGCAGAGGCGTGCGATCAGCTAGGGTTCTATGCCTATCATCTCGCAGAGCACCACTGTACCCCCCATGGGAGAGGTCCATCGCCGAATCTGTTCTTATCGAGCGTCGCCCAGCGCACCCGGCGCCTGCGTCTCGGACCCTTGGTGATGCTGCTTGCGCTTTATCATCCGCTGCGTGCGTTCGAAGAGATCTGTATGCTGGACCAGTTGAGCGGTGGCAGGCTCGAACTGGGCATAGGGCGCGGTGCTCTCCCGATCGAATTGGGTTACTTCGGGATTGGTGCGGACGCGGTGCCGGGCCGCTATGCGGAAGCCAGCGAAATTCTTGTTGAAATACTTGTTAATGCCATGAAGGTTGGCACGCTGTGCTATCAAGGCCGCCATTTTGAGCTCAATGACGTTCCTTTGACGCTAAGACCTCATCAGCGTCCACATCCGCCGACATGGGTCGCCGCCAATCGATCCGAGTCCGCAGCCTGGGCCGCTGCGAATGGAGCAAATATCGCGTGTGTAGGACCTTCCTCTTCTGTTCGCAAAACTACTGATGCGTTCCGCGCCTATCAAGAGGACAACACTGGCGCGGGCGATCGAGCGCCATTTATTGGATTGCTCCGCATGGTCGTGGTTGGGCGTTGTGACACACATGCCTATTCGCTCGCGGCACCTGCTTACGAACGATGGCTCAAGAGCTTCCAATTCCTTTACGAGCTTAACGCTATCCCCACTCCACCCAACCTGCCGCTGACCTTCGATGCGGCAGTCGAGAGTGAATTGTGCGTGGTAGGATCAGCAGCGTCTGTGCGAGAAGCTCTGCTCAGTCAGTTGGAAGAGGCAGGTGCTAACTACCTTCTTTGTCAACTGGCATTTGGGAATCTGCCGCTAGATGCTTCCCTATACACCGCGACGACCATTCAATCCGAAATCATGGCTCGACTTGGCTGACATGAAATTCGCGGTCTGATCCGAAGGTAAATCGTTGTAACTGCGCTCCCTCACATTGCTCGAGCGTGCACGTGGTGGGGATTGGGAAATCGTGAGGGAGGCCAAACTGACGAGGAGCCGGCGGCACAGATTACCAGGTTTGTGCGTTGGCCGGCATCTGGGCACGGTGTGAGACTGCACGATCCTAAGGAGATGATGGCCGAGCGCGTCACGATGCCGGCACGCATCTGCTCGTCGCGCTCGCGCTAGTCGGTGCCCATAGCCCGCCGCAAGAGGTTCTTCTCGACCGGGGCGGCGCCGGTGGCGGCTCCCGCATCCAGCTTCATCAGCGGCTCGGCGGTAGCAAAGCCGTCACTCGCTACGGCGCTGTTGAGGGCGCGCTCGCGAGCGGCTTTGCTACGCCGAGCGACACCACCTGGAGCGAGTTCGCCCGATGTCGCGGCGTGCACCGCGGTCGGATAACGACGCTGGAGGAAATCGTTCGCAGCCGGTCTTCACGATCCGCGCGAGTGCTTTGCATGAATGCTGCCTGCTTCCTCGTCTGCGGCGGCCTGAGTGTCCGCCGGCACGCCCGAAGTCAATGTCAGTACCACAAGGCCGCCAAGACGTCAGGTCTGGGAGCCGGCTTGTACGGTCGTATCGTGTTCTGGAATATCGTCAAAGGAGGCGTAGTTGAGATTGTAGAGTTTGGAATACAGGCCCCCCATGGCTATTAGCTGATCGTGGTTGCCAGTCGCAATAACTTGGCCATTCTGAAGCACGATGATGCGGTCGGCACCCCGGATCGTGGCAAGACGGTGGGCGATGACGAGGCCAGTGCGCCCTTCAAGCAGCTTTATCAGAGCCTTCTGAATCTGCATTTCCGTGTAGCTGTCGATGTTGGCGGTAGCTTCGTCGAGCACGAGGATCTTGGCGTCGGCGACGAGGGCGCGGGCGAAACTGATAAGCTGGCGCTGGCCGAGAGATAAGTTGTCGCCGCGTTCGCCAAGTTGGGTCTCATACCCGTCGGCGAGGGTCATTATGAAGTCGTGGGCGCCGACCGCCTTGGCGGCCTCGATCACCTTGTCGCGCGTGGCTTCCGTCTTGTGGTATCGAATGTTCTCGAAGACCGTCCCGGTGAACAGGAACGGCTCCTGCAGCACCATGGCGACCTGGCGGCCGAGCGATTCCTGGGTGAGATCGCGCACATCATGTCCGCCGACCAGCACTTGGCCCTGCTGAACATCATAGAAGCGGTGGACCAGGGCCATCGCGCTCGATTTGCCAGAACCGCTCGGCCCGACCAGTGCGACCGTCTCGCCGGGATTGACCCGGAAGGAGACATTTTTCAGCACCGAACGGTTCGGATTGTAGCCGAAGGTGACGTCCCTGAACTCGACCGAGCCGTCCATTTCGGGCGAAAGCACCTCGGCATTGGGTTTGTCCTGAACATCGATCTTGACGTCGAGCACATCGGTCAGGCGCTTGCCTGAGGCCATGGCGCGCTGCATGACCGAATATTGCAGGGTGAGTGAGCGGATCGGGTCAAAGAAGCGCTGGATGTAAAATAGGTAGGCAACCAATACGCCCACATCTATGCGGCCATTCATGACCATCGAGCCGCCGACCACAATAACGGCGGCCATGGCGAGGCCGGTGAGGCCATCGACGATAGGCACCATGACCAGTGCATATTTGGCAGCGATCAGGTGGGTCCTGAGGTTGGCATGGGCCTTGTCGTCAAAAAGGATGAAATTCACCTGCTGGCGGTCCATTGACTGGACGGTGCGCACGCCGTGAATGGCTTCGGCCAGCGCGCCGTTGACGACGGAATTAGTCTCGTGTGCGGCCATGAAGGCGTCGCGGGCCCGCGGCAGCCAGACAATGCGGACGATCACCAGGACCGGCAGAACCGAGAGCGTCAGGAGGCCGAGGCGGAAGTCGAGCCACAGCATTACGAAAACGATGCCGAAGAGAAGCGCAACATCGCCTACGGAATATACCGAGGTTTCGAGGAATTCCTGTATGGAGTTGACGTCGCCTTGCAGGCGCGACATGAGGCGTCCGACCTCGGTCTTGTCCATGAAGGAGAGCGAAACCTTCTGCAGATGGCCAAACATGGCGCGGCGGATGTCGAACAGGACAGTTTCGGCCACTTTCCCAACCACGGTTTCCTGCATGTAGCCGGCAGCGAAATTGACCAAAATCGCCAAAACGAACGCGCCGACGGCCGCGAGCTGGGCTGAGCGATCGGTCCTTGCCGGGTTCATGCCCTGGTCGAGCGCGTAGCGGATGATCAACGGGATGAGAAGCTGCGTCCCGGTGAAGATCAGCATTGCTGCAATCGTGATGACTACCCTGGCCCGATAGGGACGGACGAAAGCCCAGATGCGCCGGAGGATGCTCTTGTCGAAAGCCCGGCCGAACATCTCCTCCTCGATGCGGTGCGAGCCGACAACCGCGCGCGGAGGGCGTCTACCGTCGTCACGTTCGGCTTCGACTTCGCCGGCGCGGCCCTGCGCCATCAGCGGGCGCCCCCATACTGGCTCATATTGTCATCACCCGGGCGCGTCTGGAGATCGTAAAGGGCCCTGTAGCGTCCCCGCTTCGCCAAAAGCTCTTGGTGCCTGCCGCGTTCTACGATTTCGCCGTTATCGACAAAAAGGATCTGATCGGCATGCACAAGCGCACTCAGCCGGTGCGCGATGATGATCGTCACCCGATCCTTGGCGAAGCGCCGCATCGCAGCGCGGATGCGCTGCTCGGTGCCGGCATCGATCGCGGCCGTTGAGTCGTCGAAAACGACGACGGAGGGGCGCAGCATCATGGTGCGAGCAATCGTGAGACGCTGGCGCTGGCCGCCAGAGAGAGAGACGCCGCGTTCGCCCACGACCGTCTCGTAGCCCGCTGGGAGCCCGAGGATGTAGTTGTGGAGCTGGGCGAATTCGCCAGCGCGTTCGATTCGCTGTCTCTTCGCCCAGGGATCGCCATAAGCGATGTTGTTCTCGATCGTAGTGGTGAATAGGAATGCATCCTGCTGTACGACGGCGACCGCCTTGCGAAGCGTCGCGAGGGTGACATTGCGTATGTCCTGGCCGTCCAGCGTGATGGCGCCACCGGTCACGTCATAAAAGCGGGGGACCAGATGAGCTATCGTCGATTTGCCCGAACCCGGCGGACCGACGATCGCGATCGTCTCGCCTCTACGGGCCTCAAAGCTGACGTTCTTCAGAATGGCGCGGTTTTCGGCGCTGGGGTACGCAAACGAGACATTGTGGAAGCGCAGAGTGCCGTCGCTTATCTCGAGCGGTCTGGCCTCGAGAGCATCCCTGATTGTGATCTCCTGGTCGAGGAGACCGAAAAGCCGCGAACCGCAGCTAGAAGCGCGGGCAAAGGCATTGACCATGAGGCCGATCTGGCGGACTGGCATTTGCAGGATTGTCATGAAGGTCAGGAAGGTCGCCACCGTTCCGACGCTTATCTCGCCAGCGACGAGCTTGCTGCCACCGATCCAGAGCACCAATCCCATTGCGAAAAAGAAGGACAAGGTCATCGCCGACGTGCTGGGCACGTAGATGTCAACTCGGTCGTGGGCGAGGTCGAGCGCGTTCTTGGAAGCGCCGTCGAACTTCAGCATCTCATAGGCTTGAGCCGCAAAAGCGCGGACCACGCGGATGCCTGCGAGATTTTCCTCCATCACGCGGCTTAGTACTGAAAGCCGCTCATGCAGGTCGAGCCAGGTGGCGCGCAGCCTAAGCTGTGTGGCCGATGAGCGCCAGGCGACAAAAGGCACGAAGCTCAGCGCGACCAGGCCGAGCATGGGATCGGTCGAGATCATCATGTAGGCGCCGATCCCGATCAGCATGGTGAGCAGGAGCACGCGAACGAGCGCGGTGGAAAAATACATCCGCACGCCTTGGAGATCGAGCATTCCGATGGTGATCAGATCGCCTGAATGGACCCGGTCGTGAAAGGAAAAGCTGAGACGCTGGATCTTGTCGTAGTAGGCGAGCCGCAGTTCGTACGCGACATGATGCCCGACGGCTTCGGCAAAATAGTTCTGCGCCATCGTGAAAAGGCCGCGTAGCGCGCTGACGGCGAGCAGCAGGAGAGCCGGGATCCAGAGCGCTTGTCCTGCCGCGGTCCCCGCGACACCGCCCCCGATGGCTGTCTGGGTCAGGTCGACGGCCCGGCCGAGAAGCTGGGGAATGAGCAACTGGAGGATTGCCGCCAGGACCGTCGAGCCCATAGCGAAGGCGACCTGCCAGGGATGCCGCAAATTCATACGCGTGATGCGCAACAGCGTACTCAAATCCCGGCCCCAGCGCGCCGCTTCCACATGGGTCAACGAATTCAGAGCGTTCGTTGCGCTGCCGATAGCATCACTGCTCACGGGTCTATTCCCGACTGCATTTTGCGCCTTCGAGGCAAGCGAAGGACCAATCATCAAAGGGGCCCGCCATTGTTAATCCTGTCCACCACCTGCAGCAGGGCGCGTTCCTATAAGCCGAGCCGCGGCTTCACTTACTGGCATGTCGATCACCGTGATTCCGCTTGCCGCAAGGAAACGCGCTTCGTTTCTGGTCAGCGTTTCCGCGTCCATTACCGCGCAATATGGACCTCGGGAGCGCTTCATGATCTGCCTGGCGTAGGTGCGCAGCATCTGATCGTTGAAGCGGCAGCCAACGAAGAAAAATCCACGGGTGATGCGCCGTTCCTTCACCACGTCTGGGATCGGTGTCTGGATATCGATTTCGGTCAGAACTTCGACATAGTCGGAATCTGCGACGAGAAAGTTTTGCGCCGGCCTAATACTCCCGTGAGGCGTATAGAGAACCGTCTTGGCCCCCGATCGGGGGTCGAGTTCCCTCCCGGACAAATCGTAGGTTTTCGTCCAAATGTTACCGATTTCGTTCGCCCGCGTGACGCCCTGTATCTCAACGACGTCCGTTCGGCCGGTCTCTACGAGAGCCGTGCGCATCGCGCCGTCGTACCAGCTGTCGACGATGAGGGAGAGCGGCAGCCTTGCGAGCCAGGCGTGGAGGAGGGTCGGCGCCACCGGCGCTGCGAATATGTCGGTCATCCAAGCTTGCAGCGTCCGGCGATGCCGGCGCTGTTCGATGAACTGCGCAACCGACCACATATTGGTGCGGATCCTGGAAGGGGCTGGCGCCCGCGCATTGAGTGCCGCGGCAACGACCTCCGGCGTATGCGGCACAGGCGGTTCCGCACAGTTGAACCCAAGAAGACCCGGACCGAGATAGGGGATCACCTCATCGGCGGCGAGCGCTTCCTTCGCCAGGTCAAGCAGCTTTTCGGCAAAACTGTCCCGCACGATGACGAGGTGGCCCGATGTCAGGATCGTGTTCATGCTCGTTTCCTCGCGACGCACCTATCAAGGGGCAGCATCAGTCCTGTTCGGAAACCTTCCTTGCCTCGACGGTGATCGGCAGACGCGTATCCCGTGGAAGATCGGGTAGGAGGAGCCGCCACCCGTTCCTGAGCGTCACAGTTCCGCCCCACAACTCTTCCTTCTCGAGCTTGATGATCGGCTCTTCGAGGTCCTTCTTCGGGACATACGCCGACAAGCCAGCCTCGGTCCTGCGGATCATGACTTTCATCTGGCCGTCCCTTCATTGGTATTGCTTTCAGCACTGCAGGGCGCCTCGGCCTTGTCGAGGCTCATCAGTTCACGCGCTCGCATGCCGACGACGGTGCCACGGTCGACCCATTCGACCGCATAGATGAAGAACTGCTGGAGAAAGGTGCCAATGTCGCGCACATATCCCTCGTCGCCCTTCCGCACGAGATTTTCGCCGATCTCCCTGCCAGGATAGGTGCCGTCATTTTTTATATGGCGAGTGGCACGTACCCGCTCTCCCTGCATGAATCGTGGAGGCCTGCGGATTTCGACCTCCTCTTCGCGTCCGAGCGACATGTCCGTTCCCTGATTTCCCTTGAGGCTGCAGATTGTGAACAAGGCGTCCTGCGCAGGCAGCCCCGACCATGTCGGCAGCCCAATGTTCGTCACGCAGGAACGCAGGTCTTCGGCACCGGGCATACCGAGGCACATTGCTGCGCATCGAAGACCCCCTCGCACTCGGTGCACTTTTGCGGCTCGATCACATAGCTCTCGCCTTTGAACTTGATCGCGCCGGAGGGACACTCGAATTCGCAGGCGCCGCATTGGGTGCATTGGGATGCGATGATCTTGAAAGCCATTTTAACTCCTGGTCCGAATGGATGAGACGCGCTCAGGCCGTCGCCGCGAGTGCGGGGGTCCCAGACGCGGCCGCGTAAATCGCGCTGATTGCGGTCTCGATATAGTCGTGGGCATATGCGTCGGTGGCTTGGATTCCAGCGTCGGCGAGCTGATCCTGCGGGCAGTTTCCGATGTTGGCGCACAGCACGACATCTATGCCCTCAAGCGCAGCGATGACGCCATCCAGGGCGGCTTCTCCGCCCCAGCCGCCGAGACAATACTGCTCGACCTTGCGATGCCCGACAAAGCTGATCCCTCTCGGCGATGCTTCGTAAACCTGGAATTCCTTCGCATGGCCGAAATGTTCATTGACGCGGCGGCCGCCCTTGGTCGCCACTGCGAAGAGAAGGGACTTGCTGGGGCTCGCTGCCTTGACCAATCCGATCGCTTCTCTCCTAGCCGCCACGTGATCACGGCGCTCCTCCGCGACCAGCTCCCGATAGGCCTTGCGATTGCTGGCATCATAGGTGACCTCGCCGGGAATTCGGTCGACTGTGAATTCCTGGCCACGATCCTCACCGAGCAGGCCGACGGCATCTGCCCGGCACTGCCGGCAGTGGCGCATCAACTGGGCGCCGCCTTCGACACGATCCTGAAGAGCCTTCATCTCCATTGCGTTTGGGCCGCGTTGCCCGCTCAGTCCGTAGTGCGTGCCGTGCGCCGGGTCCGAAATCAGCGGCATGAGGTTGTGCAGGAACGCGCCTCGCTCCTTAACCCATCTATTCACCTCGATCAGATGCTCATCGTTCACGCCGGGGATCATCACCGAATTGATTTTGGTGAGGATGCCGCGCGCGGTCAGCATCTCCAGACCCAACATCTGCCGCTCGTGCAGGATCCGGGCGGCTTCGATGCCGACGTAGCGGCGATGGTCGTAAAAGATCCAAGGATAGATCTTTGCACCGACCTCAGGGTCGACCATGTTGATGGTGATCGTCACGTGATCGACATTCATGTCGGCAAGCTCATCGACATGGTCCGGCAGCGCGAGCCCATTCGTGGAGATGCAAAACTTGATGTCTGCGATTTCCCTGGCGACTCGTTCGAACGTTGCCTTCGTCTTTTTCCAGTCGTAACAGGCATCGCCAGGTCCGGCGATGCCGAGCACGGAAAGCTGCGGCACCTCGTTGGCGACCGCGATCACCTTGCGTAGCGCCTGGTCGGGCGTCAGCTTTTCGGAGACCACCCCAGGCCGGCTTTCGTTGGCGCAGTTATATTTGCGATTGCAGTAGTTGCACTGGATATTGCAGCCGGGCGCCACCGCGACGTGCATGCGCGCGAAATAGTGATGCGCCTCTTCTGAAAAGCAGGGGTGATCCTTGATCTTGTCCCAGACAGCCGGATCCGTGTCGTCCGGCTTTATCGACGAGCCGCAGGACGAAGACGCGCAGCCACCGGCTTTCACGGTGGCAAGCAACTGGTCATCGAATGTCGTGCTGAGGCTCTCAAGCGAAATTGCCGGTGCGGACATCGAACGGCTCCGTTGCTGGGTGAATGTCGCAGTTCAAACCGCAAGAGCTATGCCAGCTCAAAGAGCGGTTTTGGTTCACGAATTGGCTTTCGTGTCGGATTCCGTCGGATTGCTCCGACACACCTTTGTCGGGCTTCCGACAGTGGACAAGCATCGGGTCGCGAAGGCTACCAGCCTTGGGCGCGAAGGGTGTGAGGGAGACTACTTCGGGCTTACGTTTGACGTCATCACGACGTCTAGAATTTCTTCACCTCGATGCCATATCGGCGCAGCGCGTAGCCGATTTGCCGCGGCGTGAGGCCGAGGATACGAGCCGCCCTGGCCTGAACCCAACCGGCCTTGTCCATCGCGTCGATCAGCCGATCGCGTTCCGTCAGACGCGGGGGACAAGCGGGATCGTTTGGATCGCCGGCCGCAAGGGGAGAAACGTTGCCTGCGGAGGCACCGATGCGACTGGCCGGCAGCCGCAATCCGACCGGCACTGCGTTGACCCGTGCGAGATCGTCGATGGTATTGCCGCCATTCGAGCGGTCGGCTCGCTTCCAGAGGAGCCAGGAAAGGCACTGGCTCTTCTTACAGGCGAAATCGGATGGCGTGATCGTCCTTGAACGCGCAAGTGTGGCCGTCCTTTGGACGCAGTTCTCCAGCTCGCGGACGTTACCAGGGAAGTAGCATTGCGAGATCAGGTCAAGCGCCGACGGCGCGAAGGCGAGTGCGCGATCGTTCTCCTTGTTGAATCGATTGAGGAAGGCGTTCGCAAGGCGTGGAATATCGCCGGGTCGCTCTCTGAGCGGAGGCAGGATAATTGGCACCACATTGATGCGGTAATAAAGGTCGGCCCTGAACTCCCCTTTTATGACGGCCGTCTCGAGGTCCTTGTTGGTGGCGCATATGAGGCGCACGTCGACCTGTAGCGTTTTGGTGCCGCCGACTCGCTCCAACTCGCCTTCCTGCAAGACACGCAACAGCTTGGCTTGAAAGGCCGGCGAAATCTCGCCGATTTCATCAAGTAGCAGCGTTCCCTCATTTGCCAATTCAAAACGACCGGCGCGCTGGGAGATAGCACCCGTGAAAGCGCCCTTTTCATGCCCAAACAGTTCTGACTCCAGAACGCTTTCAGACAGTGCGGCGCAGTTCAATTTGACGAAAGACTTCTTCCTCCGACGTGAGAGCTTATGGATGGCTTGCGCAAAGAATTCCTTGCCGGTGCCGCTTTCACCCCGCAGTAGCACGGTGGAATTGGTCCCTGCTACGACCGAGACGGTTTCGAGCACCTGCTTGAGTGCGGGGCTTTCCCCGATGATCCCGTCGATTTTGACATCCGCATGCCGGGCAGGGTCGTAGGTCCTCCCCTCGTTGGGCGATTTCTCCGGTCTGCATTGCTCATGGACAGACCGCTGACGATCTGTACTCAGGATGCGATGGAGACGGATCGTCCGGCCGACAAGGTTGGCGACCATCGTCAGGAAGTATGTGTCCTCGTCGTCGCGAAAGTCGGTGGCGCCGTCTCCGGCGCGGTCGATCGACAATGTCCCAAGGATTTTATGATCAGCCTTTAGCGGGATACCGATAAAGGCAATTGGGATGGTGCCGCTGCTCGAAGATGTTTGAAGGTCAGCCTGAAATAGTTGGGACTTGCGGACGTCCGGTATGAAGAGCGGCGTCCCCGTAGCGACGATTTGATCTGTTATGGCCTGTGGTATGACGCGGCGAGTGCCTGATTGAGGTGCGTGGGTATTGCCGGCAGTTGCGGCAATCTCCGGCTCTCCTTCAGCGTCCAGGACGACGATTGCTCCGTGACGCATCTGCAGAAACGAAGGCAGGATGTTCACGACATTGGCGAGCGTAATCTCCAGCTCGCTGGGGGCGGTCAGCACCTTCGATATCTCGTAGAGTCCCCTGAGCGCGATATCTGCTTGGGGCATGCTTTTGATGGGCGGTTCAGGGCGGGTATCCCGAGGTGCTACCTCGTCGACCCGATCTTGCGGTACGTGAGCCATGGAAACACCTCAGCGGTTGTCGTCCAGAGTGCTCCTCCTTTTGTGTCTGAGTCTGAATTGTGAAAGCACAGTATTGACGAGCTTCTCTTCGTGGCGCGGCAATTCAAGCAAAGATAGACTTGGCGTTGGTCGCGACCTCAGGTGTACCAAGATTGACCCGCTTGATACGGTGCGTGCGTCCTCATCCGAATTTGAAGAGGACTCCGAAGCCGCCGCGTGGATAGTTCCACTCGATCTCGCCACTGGTCTCGCACAAAATCCGGCAGGTGCCGCACTCCATGCAGCCGTCGGCAGTGATCTCCACCTGACCTTTGTCGTTCAACTCATAACATTTCGCGGGGCAGACGTGGGTCAGCGCGAGCAAGTTCGCGCTTGGCCTCTCGTGCGGTCGCACTTTGATATGCGGACGGCCGGAATCCACCAAGTAGCGGTTCTGGTAAAGCTTGTCCTCGACACGTGACTTCGTCACTGCGATCGTCATTTCGTCTCCCCTCAGCGCCACGCCAATGCAAGGCGGACCGCGTCGCTGACCAACCCCCAGCGCGAGCGCGCCTTGATGAAGGCCGCCGTGGTCGCCTTTTCCTTCTCGATCTTCGGCGTGCCGTCGACACGCATGAAGTTCTGCGCGGCTTGCGACATCAACCGCGGATAAGCCGTGAAGTAATTGCAGGAATTGGTGTGGAGCAAGGCCGGCATGTCTTTGTATTTCCTTAGGTCCTTGACCACGAAGGACTTGTCCAGCATGGCTTTGTAAAGGGCGAGATTCCGTTTGGTCATAGGATCGTTGCGGCTCTTGACCTCGATGATTGCCTCAGCCGCGATGCGGCCGGAGGTCATGGCGAGGTTCGAACCCTCGCGGTGAATGGCGTTGTTCAGTTGCGCGGCATCGCCGACCACGACCCAACCGTCGCCAAAGAGCTGCGGAATAGCCTTGTAGCCGCCTTCGGGAATGAGATGCGCGGAATATTCTTTCACTTCCGAGCCGGCGATCAGCGGCCGGATCGAAGGATGGGTTTTTAAGGCGTCGAGGAGGACGTAAGGGCTCTCGACCATCGCGGCGAAATCGGAGACGAGGCAGCCAATGCCCAGTGAGATCGACTCCTTGTTGGTGTAGAGGAAGCCGAGCCCGGCCATGCTGCGGGAGGTCGTGCCCACCGCCTCGATCACGCAGCCTTCATCGCCTTTGAGGCCGAACCGCTGCTCAATGACCTCTTCGGGCAGGAAATGCATTTCCTTGACGGCGAGCGCCACGGTTTGCGGCTTCGGCATCTCGCGCAGGCCGGCCCGCGTGCCAAGCAGTCCGCATACACCTTCTGCGAGGACGACCACGTCCGCGTAGATGGCTCCGCCGGCCCGGTCTGTGCGGACGCCGATCACCCTGTGCTTGGCGTCACGGATGAGTTCCGTCACGGTCGTCTCGCACAGAACCGTCGCGCCGGCCTCGCGCACCTTACGCGAAAACCATTTATCGAACTGGGCACGGATGATCGTGTAGCGGTTGGGCTTCGCCTCATTGAAGTCGTCCGACCGATAGTGAATCCCGGTATGGGATGTGTCGTCCATCACCCAAAGCCGCTGTTCAACCAAATGCCGCTCGAGAGGCGCATCGTCCCGGAAATCCGGGATGATCTTCTCCAGCATGTTCGCGTACATGATGGCACCCTGGACATTCTTGGAGCCCGGATATTCACCCCGCTCCAACTGCAGCACCTTCAGGCCGTGGCTGGCCATGGTGTAAGCAGCTGCGTTTCCGGACATGCCGGCCCCAATAACAATGGCGTCGAATTGTTCCTCAATCATGTCCATCCCTTAGCTCGCAAGCTTATCGCGACTGTGGGGCGACAGCCGCCGGGTGAAGGCTTCCGTCAGTGCGGGCAGGAAGCGGATCGCGTCGGTGACGATCCCGAGGTGAGCGAAATCGAAAATCGGCGCGTTCGGGTCGGTGTTGATGGCCACGATGAGATCCGCCCCCTCGACGCCAACCCGATGCTGGACGGCGCCGGAAATCCCGGCCGCTATGTAAAGCTTCGGCCGGATGGTCTTGCCAGTTTGGCCGATCTGCCGATCAGCTGGCATCCAGCTCTTCTGGACCAACGGGCGCGAACAGCCATGCTCGGCGCCGATTGCCCGCGCGAGATTCTTCACAAGCTGCAGGTTCTCCGCCGCGCCTAGACCGAGGCCTCCCGCAACCACGACGTCGGCATAGGCAAGATTTGCCTTTGCCGACTGACTATCCGGCAGGAAGCCGAGGATTTTGGTAACGATCTCGTCCTCGGCTACCGAGAGCTTGTGCCGGATGACACGCCCAACCGGTTTATCCGCCCGCTGCGGCATGGGCATGACCCTCGGTCGCACTGTCGCCATCTGGGGGCGGAAATTGAGCGTATAGATCGTGCACAACAAGGAACCGCCGAAAGTCGGACGGGTGGCGGCGAGCGAACCGTCGGTATCCACATCGAGTTCGGTGCAGTCGGCCGTGAGCCCTGTCTGCAAGGTCGTCGCCACGGAGCCGGCAAGATCCCTGCCGAGTGTGGTGGCACCGAGAAGAAGGATCTCGGGTTTGTGGGTATCGACCAGATCCGTCATCGCCTTGGTGAAAGGCTCGTTCCTGTAGTCGGCGAGCAGCGGCTCCTCGACGATGTAGACCAGATCGGCACCATAAGCGAAGGCTTCGGCAACGGCGTTCCCGATGGCCTCTCCCGGCGGTCCAAGCACGACGCCCGCAAGCTGGACCTGAAGCTTGTCTGCTAACTTGCGGCCTTCGCCGAGCAGTTCGAATGATACGGGATGGACCTGACCGCGTTCGAGCTCGATGAAAACCCAAACGTGCCGGTAGTCCTTGAAATGCGCGGGCAGCTCCTTCTTTATTCCGGCACGGCCGGCGGCAGGGCGAGGGGTTTCTCGGTTCGCGTTCGACATCGTCTGATCCTTGCCCTCTCACGCGCCGCCGTTGAAGGCGAGCTCATGTTCCAATGCCGGCTGGCGGGTGAAGATTGCCGTGATGAGTTCGTCAGCGACATCGCGCAAAGCCATCTCGGCGGTGTCGATTTTTGCCGCCTTTTCCGCCCGCGCAGGAGGGGCGAAAACGCGCTTGACGACCGTCGGTGAACCGCGCAGGCCGCATTTGGTGAGATCCTCAATGCCGGCGTCGGCCGCACTCCATTTCAAGACCTGGCTGCGCGCGGCGCACAGGGCGTCCTGGATCGAGCCCCGGCGGATCTCGTTTGTGCCTTCCAGCATGGTGATCAGGCAAGGTAGCCTGCTCTTCAGCATCTGTGTGCCGCCTTCGGAGCGGCGCTCAACCTTGATCTCGCGCGCAGCAAGGTCGATAGAGGCGATCTTCGCGACATAGGTCAACTGCAGGAGTCCGAGGCGCTTGGCGATGCCGGGCCCGACCTGGGCGGTGTCGCCATCGATCGTCTGCTTGCCGGTGAAGACGAGGTCTGGCGTGCCGAACGTCTCGCCAACCTTCGCGATTGCCTGGGAAAGGGCGAACGAGGTCGCGAGCGTGTCGGAGCCGGCAAAATAGCGGTCGGTCAAGAGCACCGCTCGGTCGGCGCCGTAACCGAGCGCCTTGCGCAGCGCGTCCTCTGCCATGGGCGGACCCATAGTGAGCACGGTGACTTCGCCACCATAGGAGTCGCGCAGTCTGAGGGCTTCTTCGAGGGCGAACAGGTCGTAAGGGTTGATGATAGTCGGAACACCCTGGCGCATGATCGTGTTCGTCACCGGATGGACCCTTATCTGTGCCGAGTCCGGCACCTGCTTGATGCAGATTACGATGTGCATTGGCGGTTTCTCCAGGCTCCTGTCCGGATGCGGGCTTGGCGGTTCATCTCCTTGGTTTGCATCATTCGTGCCAACTGTTTTGCGTGCCCCCTCTGCGATTGGTTGCTTCTGAGGGCGCCGTGGTGATGACCGGATTTGTCGGCTTCTCGACATTGTCGCGTCGCAACCCGTGTCGCGGTCATTCCTGTCCGAACCGCTTCAGTACGGAGTCGAACGGGACAAAGGTGCGGCCCGGCGTGGCAGGTTTGTTCGGATCGTGGTCTTTGAGCACCTTGAAGACCCGATGCGTGAGCGGCGAGGAAATCGCGAAGTCCTCGTAAGCGCCTTCGAGCGTCGCCCGCACCCGCGCGGCAATCACCTGGTCGGGCAGACCGGAGAAATCTTCTTCGGCAAGGTATTGGCCCACGCGCTTCATGATGTGGAGCCGCGAGACATTCAGCACTTTCGGGTCATAGGAGACGCCAAGGACTGCAAAGAACTCCTCCGCAGCCGACAGGCGCTTCAGTCGTGCGAGGATGTCGGTGACGTCGATGGGGCGGCTGTCAGCGGAACAATTCATTGCATTCTCCCTGGTCGGAAAACTGTGGTGTCGGTGCGCTCACGCACGGCTGACCTGGACCCGCACAGCTCCGCGACGGATGCCTCGCTGCACATTCCATCGTAGAGCTCGACCAGTTGAGTTGCAGTGACGGTCGATTTGGTCTCGGCCGCCTCGCGCCGGACGCGGGCCACCATCGCGGCTGCCAGATCAGCGTCGAGATCGCGACCGCTTTCGCTCAGCACATGGGCAATCGCAGTGGCGCCGGAATGCTTGCCGATGACGATACGCCGGCAGCGGCCCACGAGAGCCGGATCGAGCCCCTGATAAGTACGCGAGTCCTTCAGCAGCCCTGCGACGTGAATGCCGGATTCGTGCGTGAAAACATCGGCGCCGACGACCGGCTTAATGGCCGCGGTCTGCCGGCGGGCGGCCCAAGCCACCTGAGCGGCGAGGTCGGGCAATGCGGTCAGCTCGATGCCGGTATCCGCGCCATCGAGGACCGCCGTCGCGGCGGCCACCTCTTCCAGTGCGGCATTGCCCGCACGCTCGCCGAGCCCCAGGACGGTGACGGAGGCATGGCGCGCGCCTGCGCGGATAGCGGCCAGCGTGTTGGCGGCAGCAAGTCCGAGATCGTTGTGCGCATGAAATTCAAGGTCGATTGGAGACTGCGCCACAAGCTGGGCGACAAGTTCGAAGGTCGAAAACGGGTCGAGAACGCCGACTGTGTCGGCTAGCCTGACGCGGCTTGCGCCGGCGCGTGCAGCCGTCTCGATGACGCGGGCGAGATGATCCCGATTGGCCCGCGAGGCATCCTCGCAGCCCACCGCGACGAAGAAGCCGGCGGCGGCTGCGCGCCTCACCATATGTTCGATGACCTGGAGCGCTCCCGCCTTATCGAGGCCGAGCTTGGCGGCAAGTTGGATGTCCGACGCAGGCAGCGATAGATTGACGGCGTGGACGCCGCTCTCGATCGCTGCATCGAGATCCAGCGACGTCATCCGGCACCAGGCCATGAGCCGAACCGGGAGACACCGCGCGACCACGGCGCGAATTGTTTCGATCTCGTCGGCGCCCATGACCGGCGTGCCGATCTCGATCTCTGTGACGCCGGCCGCCGCAAGAGACTCGGCGATCTCCAGCTTTTCCGTCGTGGTAAAGGCGACGCCGGGCGCCTGCTCGCCATCGCGCAAGGTCGTATCGTTGAGAAAGACATGACGGGTCATGAACGGTAGCCTGTTCTGCTGCCGCTCAGGCATAGACCGGATTGAACGTCTTCGGAGCTTCGCTTACCCGGCCCAGAACTGGGAAAGCCACGCAGCTTCTCCACGATTGCCGGCATGACCGCGAGCACCCGGTCGACGTCCGTTTCGCCGTTGTCCCGCGCCAAGGAGAAGCGGACTGCCGCGTGTGGCGTTTTCATCGCGCTCAGGACATGGCTCGGTTCCAGAGAGCCGGAGGTGCAGGCGGAGCCGGAGGAACACGCGATGCCCACGCGGCTGAGGAGGAGTGGAATTCCATCACTTTCGACATGTTCGAAGGAGATGTTTGCGGTGTTGGGCAACCGTTCCAGGGGATCACCAGTGACACAGGTGCTTGGGATGCGCTGGAGAATTCCGTCCTCTAAACGGTCGCGGAGCGACTTTACCCGTGTGGTCTCGTCGTCCATGAATTTCAAGGCGAGTTCGGCCGCCATGCCGAGCCCGACTATGCCGGGCGTATTCTCGGTGCCAGCACGCCGGTTGTGTTCTTGGTGGCCCCCCTTGATCAGCGAGTGGAAATTGACGCCACGTTTTACGAAAAGCGCGCCGATCCCTTTCGGCCCGTGCAGCTTGTGGCCGGAGAGCGACAGCATGTCGATTGCGGTCGACTTCAGGTCCATCGGAAGCTTGCCGACCGCCTGCACAGCATCGGTATGGAAAAGGGCGCCCACTTCCTTGGCCAACTCGGCAAGCCTGGCGACGGGGAAGATCACACCAGTCTCATTGTTCGCCCACATTATCGAGACGATTGCCACCTGTGGGGTGAGGGCGGCCATATAGGCGTCGAGGTCGAGCCGGCCACGGCAATCCACCGGGATCCTGTGCACCTTGACGCGGCGGGTCTTCTCAAGATGCGCGCAGAGCGTCAGCACGGCGGGATGCTCGACCGCGGACGTAACGATCTCGGTTCGGTTGGGCGCCGCCTCGAGCGCCGAAAGAAGCGCTGCATTGTCGCTTTCTGTCCCACCCGAGGTGAAGGTGATCTCATCGTCGAACTCCGCGCCGATCAGAGCTTGCAACTGCCTCCGCGCCTTTCTCACCGCCGCACTGACTGAGGCGCCAAGAGCGTGCGCCGACGAAGGGTTGCCGAATTGATCCCTAAAGAACGGCAACATCGCTTGCACGACCTCAGGATCGACCCGTGTGGTTGCGTTGTTGTCGAGGTAGACAGGTTTCATGTGCGATCCTCAGTTGACCGGAATGACGCGAGCGCGCGACCGCCTCATTGAGCCTCTGGCGTATGCCGTTGATGATGATGGGCCCGAACTGGCCGCCGGCGCAGACGCCCGAGAGTTTGACGTAGACCGGATCGGCGTCGACATGGGCAAGTCCGCAGTCGCCGCCGTCAGCCCGCAGGTAAGGACACCCGAACACGACAACGTTATCGATAAGCCGAATTTGGCGCAGCGGCGCGATTTGGCCGCCAGCAGCTTGGGTGCCAGGAACCGAACTGTTTCGGGAGGCGACGTTCTTTGCATCCTACCTGAAGCGATTGCCGGTCCCAAGATCGGCTTCGACCTTGCCTTGTTCTTGAGGACAGGGACATCTGTTGTGCCGGCCATATAAGCCTCCTCTGCCGCAAATGAGTCCGTCGGCGGCAATCGCTTCATGGACCCGCACAGGCGCTTCGGGCGATCAACTGAAGGAGTTGCCGCAGCCGCACTTCTCGCGCGCGTTGGGGTTATCGAAGACAAAGCCGGAAGATTCGAGCCCGGTGAGGAAGTCGACGGTCATGCCGGCGACATGCGGTTGGGAGCCCGCGTCCACGAACAGCTTGATCCCATCTGTCTCGGTGATCGCGTCGCCCTCGCGCGACACGCTCTCCAGGCCCATTAAGTATTTGAAGCCGGCGCAGCCGCCGGCCTGGACCATGATGCGAAAGCCTTCCGCCGGCTCGCTGGCGCGGGAAAGAGCAGTCTTGATGGCGGCAACAGCGTTGTCGGTGAGCGTAATCATGGCTCCATTCTCCTCAGTCCGGGACCTGCTTGCGCATCACGTTGCATGCACCGTGCCAAAGCGAAAAAATGTTTCAACACAGCGCGGCATCTCTGACACTGCGGTGGTTCTTGTGAGTCCATTGCTACGAAGGTGTCGGCCAACCGACACGTACTGTCGGGTTTGTCGGGTCCGCCACGCGGGATGTTGGGCCTGAGTTGTTGGCTGAACTCACATTGAACCAATGACCATTACAGAAGACTTCTTGTGAGCTTGCTTCGGCGCAATTGGCACGGTTTTTGAAGCTCCACTGGCGAGGCGGCAAGAGACTGCCGATCCACAATCGTGTCGTGGGTGCCCTCGCGATCGATGGGGCGAAGCAAGGGAGCAACATGTCAGGACTGGGTCAGATACGCTTTGTTTGGCAAAGCAGCGCCGCCCGTGGCATCCGAATGCCCGATTGGCCGATTGCGACAACACCCATAATCGCTCACCACCGCCCAGTGGCCGCCGACCGGCTCGATGGGATTCCATCGGCATGTGCCTGCTCGTGTCACTCGGGTCTCGCCGCTCCGATAGCACCCCCGGTTTTCGCGCGGGTGCGACGACGTGCGCACGCTGTCCAGCGACACTTTGTTCACGGGCCAGCAGCAGATCAGGGTCGAGCATTACGGCGCGCCCTATCGGCTGAAGATTCACCGGCAGGGCAGCTGATCCTCACACGTAGGTGGAAGCAGGGGTAAGACATGGACCAGCGCGAGAAACCGTCGCCGGACGAAATCCGGCGGGCGTGCGAAGACAATCCGAAAATCCGGGAGCATGATCTCGCCGCTCGATTGGGCATTTCGGAAGCCGAATTGGTCGCGGCGCATTGTGGTCACGGCGCGGTGCGCATCGAGCCGCGCGTCGATGATCTGCTGACCGGCCTCGAAGCGGTCGGCGAGGTGATGGCGGTCACTCGCAACCAAAGTGCCGTGCACCAAAAGATCGGCGTCTACGACAAAGTGGTCACCGGCAACCCGCATGCCATGGTGCTCGGCGACGAGATCGACCTGCGCATCTTCCCGAAAGCGTGGGCGTATGGCTTCGCCGTCGAGAAGCGCGAGGGAGCCGAGATCCGCCGCAGCCTGCAATTCTTTGATGCCACCGGCGAGGCGATGCACAAAATACATCTCAGGCCCGCCTCGAACCTGCACGCCTATCAGAATCTGGCGGCAGAGCTCGTATCCTCCGACCAGGAGCCGATCATATCGGTCGAGGCGAGCGGGGCGCGCGATAACGCAGTGAGTCCAGACCAAACCGCCACGGTCGACGACCTACGCGAGCACTGGAGCCGGCTGAGCGACGTGCATCAGTTCTACCATATGTTGAAAACACTGAAGCTCAGCCGCTGCCAGGCGATGCGTATGGCCGACGAGGATTACGCCTGGCTGCTCGACAATGATGCCGTTGGCGCCCTGTTCCAACAGGCGGCCGAAGACGAGATGCCGATCATGTGCTTTGTCGGCAATCGTGGTTGCATCCAGATCCATTCCGGCCCGATCAAGTCGGTCAAGCAGATCGGGCCGCGGATCAATGTGCTAGACGAGACCTTCCATCTGCATCTTAGGACCCATCACATCCGCGAGGTCTGGGCCGTGCGCAAGCCGACGAGGGACGGTCACGTCACGTCCGTTGAAGCCTATGGCGCCGACGGCAAGATGATCATCCAGTTCTTCGGCACGCGCAAGGAAGGCGAACGCGAGCGCAGCGACTGGCGGTTTCTGGCCGAGAGTCTGCCACGCGTTCCCGGTCCGACCGACAGGGATGTGTAGAGCCGGCAGGCCCGTAGGATTGAACCGGCCGCCATAGGGCTCGGCGCCACGTTCCGACAGCGGCTCGCGAGGAAATATAGGTCCATGTGCGATAGAGCTTGCCGTGTTAGCGCATACGCACGGTCAGGTGTGCACGCCGGAATTGACCGCATCGATACAGTCAGGCTCGTCGCCGGCCGGATCGCTGCGCACGAGTGCATCGCTCGTCTGACCGGAAATCCTTGCAGCGGCTACAACAATGCCATCAGCGCCGAACCGAAGCGGAAGCGCGGCCGGGTCTTGTCGGACCGCACCCGAACCTTGCGCTGGATCGCGTCGTTGCTCAATCCGGGCCGTGCGAGCGATCTCCTCGCTCGTCGACCGGAAGGCTGTGCAGCAGCAGCCAAGCCGAACAGCCCGATGTCGCGGACTCGACAAAACCGACCACGGATGTCGGTTGTCGGACGTTGTCCTAAGAATGATGGACAGGTGATCATCAGCGGCGGGCCTAGTGCAGGCTGGCATTGCTTGGTGCAGCGCCATGGGTACGCCTATCCGGCACGCGACTTGCTTCGACAATTTGATCAGCAGGGCATCAGCAGTGCGTCACGGAGCTCAGAGGTGATTGACCAGCCTCTCAACCCTAACGGGGATAAGCGGCGGCTTTGCTTCATGCCCGCAGCGCGGCGGAGATGCCCCTTCTGATCGACTTCGCAACCGATCTCATCCGCGCTGGTGCAGGTGGGCTGTATCAGGCGACAGAATCTAGAAGGCGCCCGACAAGAGACGTGCCCATGCTGGAAATCGACTTTATGAACAGCGGTGCAATCTCAATCGAGCCATGAACGCCAATGTAGAGAAAACAAAATGGCGACCAACCCCGTTCCAGATCATGTCCCGCCCGAAATGGTGAGGGACTTCAGCCTGTTTACATCGCCAGGGATGCCACCAACACCCAACGGGGATCCACACGCAGCTGTCGCTTGCGTACATGACGGGCCTCCGATCTTTTACTCCCGCTACAACACGCAAGATGGCCGGGGTACCTGGGTCATCACCCGTGCCGCGGACCAGCGGAAGGTGCTGCAGGACGCAGAGACTTTTTCCAGCCATCGCAGCATCTTCTCCTCCATACTGGGTGAAAACTGGCCGACGATCCCGCTTGAGCTCGATCCACCGGCCCATGGCGTCTTTCGCTCACTGCTCAATCCGCTGCTTTCGCCAAAGCGGGTGTTGGCTTTGGAACCGGCTGTCCGCGAACGGGCGGTCGAGCTGATCGAAAGGATCGCCGCGTCGGGCACAAGCTGCGACGTGATGAAGGATTTTGCCTTTCCTTTCGCGGTGAGCACCTTTCTTCGCTTTCTGGGGTTGCCCGATGACCGACTCGATACATTCGTCGGCTGGGGGAAAGATCTGCTCCACGGCGACGATAAGGAACGACCTGTGGCTGCCCGGACGATCGTGGCATTCATCGACGAACTTGCAGCCATGCGCCGCCAGGAGGCGGTTGACGATTTCATGAGCTTTATCGTGCAGGCACGGGTCGAGGGCCGCCGGCTGACGGACACCCAAGTCCGCGGCATCGGCGTGCTTGTCTTCGTCGCTGGGCTCGACACGGTCGCAGCAGCTATAGGCTTTGACTTGGCGTACCTCGCGCGCAACCTCAAAGATCAGCAATTGCTGCGGAGCGAACCGGACCGCATCCCGCTCGCAACCGAAGAATTGCTGCGGGCCTATCCGCCCATTCAGTTGATCCGCGTGGCTACGAAAGATATCGACTTCGAAGGCGCGCCGATCCGGAAGGGGGACTATGTTTCCTGCGCCACGATGATTGCCAATCGTGACCCGGCGGAATTCGAATGCCCCAACACAATCGATTTGGAGCGGGAGGACAACCGCCACGCAGCGTTTGGCTATGGTCCCCACCGTTGCCTTGGCTCACACCTTGCCCGGCGGGAGATTGTCATTGGCCTGGAGGAGTGGTTGGCGCGCATCCCGGCTTTCAGGATCAAGCAGGGTACGGCACCGATAACTTCTGGCGGCCATGTGTTCGGGATCGAAAATTTGATCCTGGACTGGTCTTAGGCCCGCCCCGACCCGGGGCACAGACAATGGAGGCAGCGCAATGCGCATCATCGTCCAAAAGGCCAAATGCCAGGGTCACGCGCGATGCGCGGCGCAAGCGCCGGACATCTTCAAGCTTGATGACGAGGGCTACATCCTGCCCGGTGACATTGAAGTTGCGGAAGGGGAGGAACTGCCTGCATCGCGGGGCGCGCGATCCTGTCCTGAACGTGCGCTGGAACTCACCCGCTGCGCGCTTTGAGGACTCATTCAACCGAGAGTCTGGCGGGCTTGAACCATGTGGCCGCACTCAGCACGCGACCTCTGTCCCGCACGGTTCACGTCCAACTCTGCAGGGGCATTTCCAGCGCCAGTGTTCCCCGTGAGGCGCAAACGGCAGGGCAGGGGTTCGCGAACACCTCTTCCAATCACAGAATTTGCGTCAGAGCCGACGGACCAGACGAGAATTGCCGAACTACTCGACGCGAGGCGACCCGGAGTGCCATACCGAAGAACTGCCCGACCCATGTTGCGGCAGGCCGGGTCTCTGCATGATTTGATAGGACGAAACCAGGAGAACGCACCATATTTGCCCAACATTATGCCCGGCTCAGCACCGGCCAATGGCCGCACATCGAGCTGGAGAGGAGGTTCGACCAGCATGTGCTTGCCTGTGTGCTTTCACGTGCGCTCGAGGAGATCGAGGCCGGCGAGGCGACGGCGACGGAGGCAACCGGACTTTCGCGCGCCGAGTTGCGCGATGTCCTGGTCCGCTGTTTCCCTGCTTTTCCTATCAACGCGTTTGCCTTGAAAGAGGTGAGCGAGCCCGAGCCGGATCTGGAAGAAGAACTTCTGCATGGACTGCTGCTGGCGCATGCCCGACATGGCGACCCGGCGAGCGCCCGCTTCGCCAAGATCATCGCCCGGCGTGCGATGCGCAATGACCACCTCTGGCAGGACCTTGGCCTTTTTAATCGAACCGACCTCGGCCGCCTGCTCGCCTCGCATTTTCCGACGCTGGCGGCCGGCAACACCCAAAACATGAAATGGAAAAAATACTTTTACCGAAAGCTCTGCGAGGCCGAAGGTTTTTCGCTGTGCAGCGCCCCCAGTTGCCGGGACTGCAATGATTTCGAAAGCTGCTTCGGCCCGGATGAAGGCGAAAGCCGCCTCACACGGACCAAGGACAACGCCTAGGATTGAGAGCCGCTTGCGTCAGTCGTACAGCGTCAGCGCTCGCGCCGCGCCATATGTCTGTTGTCAAATCTCGACGGACGCCATCGTTGAGACGGCCATTTCGGCAGCGATAGCCCTCTTTTCGGCCTCCTGGGCAAGATGACTGGCCGCGACCTGCGAATGGCCCCTGCGGCAAGCAAGGCGCCATAAATAACTGCGCCCAGCAGAACCAGTCGGCAAGAACGAACGGAACTGGCCACGTGGACGGGTATATCGAAGCGTCCATTGTTGACGTCAGCATTATACCTGGTAACGCCAGACTTCGACCGATTTTCAGCGGGCCGATAAGAAAGGCGCTCGAAGAGAAGGCGACTTTCGACCTGAACCGGAAATTGCAAAGCTGCAAGCCCAGTTGGAGCAGCAGTTGGCCCGGTTGAAGGATGCAGAAAAGTTGGCGATCAAGCTCAAGACTAATTCTGTTGGCCTCAAACGAATCAACGTCGCCGACGAAGCAATCGAGGTCGTAGCCGGTTTCACAGGACGGCGGACATTGGGGTCGGCAGTCTAGTCCCAGCCAAATAGGGCGCGCGCTTCTGCTACTGCGCAAACGCCTCTGGAGTCGATTTTATCAGCTCGTTGGCGTGATCTTCAGTTCCTTCGCCACAAAGCCCGGCGGAGAAGAGTATGCTGCCTGGCCTATTCATTCGCCCAAGCCCGCTTGCCACGGCAGCTATCGTGGTCATTTTTACATCAGACGATCGTCTCGTGAGCAGTGGACCGCAGAGTTGCGAAGACGCAGTTGCCCTTTGCTTCTACTGTGCATAGAAGCCATTTGTGCGGGCAGAGGTACAAAATCTGGGTGCGGTGCTGTGGGAATAAAATTCGAAAAGCTAAATAAACTCCGAGAGTCACTGCTAGAGGCAAATCACGATTTCCGCGCCAGCACCCAATTGTTCAATAGCTTGGATGTCGCGAAAATTGATCGCGAAATGGATCTTGGAGATCGCGGAAAGCAGCGGGGCGAGGCGAACCAACCTCCGAAGGCGGCCAAGAATTTCGACGACGTTGAGCATGCAGTCATCGAGAGGGTCGAGGACGAAAAAAAGGCGGCACACCACACCCTCGAGGATAGCCTGCAGCTTCTCTCCGGACGTTTGGCGGGCCTCGACTTTGAAGAGCAATTTGGTCTGATCCGTCAGGCGAACGCCGCCAGTGTTTCTGATTTCAAGGCCTCGATCGCGGTAGGCCTGGACGAACTTCACGGATTGCGAAAATCGCTCAACGACGCGGAGAAGGAGCACGCCTGGTTCAAACAGAAGCACGGGCTTGTCCGCGCCGTTAGGATTCAGCACGGAGCAGCCTACGTTTTCCGAATTTCCTTGCTGATTTTCCTGTTTCTGATTGAAACGGCGATGAACGGAAATTTCCTTGCCAAGGGAAATGAACAGGGATTTTTTGGCGGACTCCTCGAAGCCGCCGCGTTCTCGTTTTTGAACATCGGCGCCGCTCTGCTTTTCGCAATATTTTGTGCACGCCTGGTGACTCACAGATCGTTTTTCGTGAAGGTGATCGGCGCGTTGTCGATAGTGGCATACATCGGCTTGGCATTGACCATAAACCTAGCGCTTGCACATTACCGCGAGGTCAGCGGGTCCTTTGTGAACGGAGCCGGTGTCGAGGTTGTGCGCAGCATGCTCGCCAATCCGGCCGGCCTTATGGATGTGAAATCCTGGCTTCTGTTCGGCATCGGTCTCATGTTTTCGATTTTTGCATTTATCGACGGCTGGTTCGTTCTCGACCCATACCCAGGCTATGCGGGTGTCGAAAACAGATTGGTCGCTCGCAGGGAAGACTACATCGAGCGCAAGAGCGAGCTCATCGAGGCTCTGCAAGAGGTGCGCGATGAGCACAACGAGAAGGTGGAGGACATCGTCAAGCGGCTGGGGAGCAGACGCAGGGAGCATCGGGCGATCATCGATCATCGGTCGAGGCTGCTGACGCTCTTTGTGCAGCATCAAGACCAGCTGGAGCGAGCCTGCAACCAGCTTCTCGCAAAGTACAGGGAGGCCAATATCCAGGCCCGCACAGAGCCAGCGCCAAAACATTTTGCCACGCCCTACAGACTCGAGCGCATAAAACCCCTGATATCGTCCGACGATGAATGGAGCGAGAAGGACCTGGGCGCCTCAATTCGTGACGCGCAGGAAGAACTCAACGCTCAGGTGCGGCTCATCGGGCTGGAATGCGAGCGGGGGATCGAACAGTACCGAGATCTCGACAAGCTTCATACGGACAGCGTGAATGGCTAGGCGGGGCCGCAGAAGAAAGAATGGCAGTGGCGGCACCATTGTGGCAGCAGTTGGATTGGCCGTGCTGTCGGCTGCGATGCTGGCCGGTTTTGTTTGGATGTGGTCGAGATCCGGGAAGGACCAAATCGACGCCAGCACGAATTGCCCGTTGGCCGGTCCTGTAAGCCTGACGGCGGTCTTGATCGACGCCACCGACCCGATTTCGCCAATAACCATGGCCGATTTGAAGAATGAATTCCGTAAGACCATTGGGCGCGTCGAGCCCGGCGGCTATCTGAGGATATTGACGCTGGGCCCGACCCCCGGCGACCTGACTGTGATGTTTGATGGATGCAACCCGGGCGATGGCTCGACGGTCGACAGCTGGACGAACAATCCGTCCCGGCGGCAGAAGAAATGGGAAGATGCATTCGAGGATCCTCTGACGAAGCTTCCCGACCAGATTCCCAATGGAGAATCCGCTAGCCAATCTCCAATCATGGCCGGAATGCAAAAAATCAAACTGTCATTATTCGATAGCGGTTTGGCGAAAGAGAAGACCGCAAAGCGAATAATAGTCGTGTCGGATATGATTGAACATACGGCGCTGTACTCACAATATCGTTCGGGTCTCGATTACCAGAAGTACCTTGATAGTTCGGCCGACAGGACCTACGGGACATCGCTTGATGGCGTGGGGGTTACGATACTCTATGTCGATAGGGCGAAGAAGCCATTTGGCTCTTTCGGACATGCAGAGTTCTGGACCCGGTGGGTTCAAGCTCATCATGGCGAGTTTGAGAAGCTGGTAGGGTTGGAGGGGTTAAACTGATGGCCAAGAAGCGAGGGGAGTCTTTCTTGGGACATCCGAGCCTGCCCCTTGTCGTCTTTGCGACACTAACCCTGGGCGGCTGTGTGTTCATCGCAATAGCCAAGCTGTCGGGCGTAGACCCGATAATGGCGGCGAGCGCACCGGTATGCCTGATGCTCATCTATCTTGCCGCGTCCGTCTTCACCGGCAAGCTGCGGCTCCACGATGAGCAGACTGGCGACAATCTCTACTACATGGGTTTCCTGTTTACGTTGACGAGTCTCGGCGTATCGCTGTTTCAGTTTGGTTCCGAAGGATCCACCGACACAATCGTGAGGAACTTTGGTATCGCGGTGACGTCGACGATCACGGGCATTGCTCTGC
Source organism: Mesorhizobium sp. M0437 (assembly GCF_040321335.1). NCBI lineage: Bacteria > Pseudomonadati > Pseudomonadota > Alphaproteobacteria > Hyphomicrobiales > Phyllobacteriaceae > Mesorhizobium > Mesorhizobium sp. M0437. The sequence continues at coordinate 31,529 of NZ_JAMYRK010000036.1, read as the reverse complement.
GGATCTTTTACAATCAGATGCGCCGCGATCCTGCCGACATCGAACGGACGGCCAGGCACGAACTCGCCGATATGACGCGTCGTGTAAGAGCTGAGATGGAAAGTGTAACCAGGGAATTCGCTGGACTTTCGCCGCGTCAGCAATCAGATGTTGGAGGAGGGTTTTGCCGAAATTGCCGTTCAAGCGGAGCGGAACGGAGAGCACATAAGATCGGCGCTAGATAAAATCGCGATGGAATCGATCAAACCGGTTCAAGAGGCCTCGGGAAAGCTCAGCAATGCTTTGAGCGATAATTTTGGGCAGATCGAAAGTCAGTTCTCGTCGATCGCACAGCGCGTCGAGGCGGCAGCCGATCTGCTCGACAAGGCCAACAGCTCAATGTCCTCTTCAGTTGGCAGACTGGGTGAACAGGCCGACAGCGTAGCCACCAAGTTAGAGAAGGTTGTCGTCCCTGATGAGGTCCTTAAGAACGATCTGGCGCCGATGGTGAAACTCCTTGGCAGCGCGGTCGCCCAATATGCTGTCAAAACAGAGACGGCTTCGCAGGAACAGCAAGCCCGCATGGCGGGCATCGTTGATGCTGTGGCTAAAGTGGCCGCAGGTGTGGAAAGGGCTGTGGCAGCCGCAGAGCAAACAGCGGAGAGTGTCCAAGCGCAACAGCGCTTGACCCAGGCGCTTGCTGCAGTGGTGCAAAAGCAAAGCAAGGACACCGGAGACCTTGTCGCAACCTTGGCAGGAAGAAGCCTCCACGCGCCGAGGCCTGTTCCCCCTCTCAACGCTCCTATCGCGATCGAACAGCCACTGGCAGATCTGGCCGCAAATGACACCGTCGAGAGCGCACCGATTAGGGTCGAGCCTGAGCCCCAACCAGACGCTTTCCAAACTCTGGGAAGCGAGCCTCCCGCCGAACGAACGGAACCGCCTAAGCGAACCAGTTGGTGGGGCAGGTGAGTGACGCTGGCGGAACTTCGGTCGCCTTCGAGCGCAAGGGTTACGGCCGCGGTTTGATACTGGGCCTGACCATGGCCGAGACGATGCTGCTTTTGGTGTTCTGCCTGCTGCTAGCAGCCGGTGCTATCATCACGAAAAAGCAGAAAGAGACCGATGAGGCGCTGCGAGCCGCTCAATCAAACAAGGAAAACGTGCAGAGGCTCGAAGCCGAAAACAAGCGGCTTCTGGCTCAGATAAAAGCGGTGTTTCAGCCCGCGAGCGGAGGAACCGTTCCCGACGAAGAATGGCGCGAGCTGGTCCTGGCCAAGGATGCTGTTAAGTCGGTCAAGGAAGCAGGTATTTCCCTGGAGGAGGTCGTGCGAAATGCCCCTGTCGCGAAGGTCCTTGCGGACAACGACATAAGCGTTGATCAGGCCAAGGCCATGATAGATGCGGCGAAGGTCTTGAAAGAATTTGGTTACATCGGCACCGACAAAGGGCTGCAGGATCTGGCTGATGTGCTCAAAAAGGCTGCAGAGCCGACGCAAGCAGCAAAACCTCACGATTGGCCGCCGATCATTAGTCTCAGCGAACTGGATGGCTATAATTTCGATACCGGAAGCGCAGAGCTTTCGGATCCGTTCAAAACAAAGTTGCGCGATCTTGCGAAGACAATCGCCGGCACTGCGACCTCTTACGGTGTCGACGTGATTGAGGTGATTGGACACACGGACGAACAGGCAATGGCGGGCGAATCCTCCAACATGGACAAAGGGCTCCAACCGGTTTTGTCAGGGACAGTGGAAATCGGCTCACTCCATCCCGCCGACAATGCCGGCCTTGGTCTGGCGCGCGCGATTTCAGTCACGAGTGTGCTCAGTGACATGCCCGCATTAAAGGGGTTTACGATTTTGCCGATGTCAGGTGGTCAGCTCATCCTGCCCGGCGATCATCTCACCGACGGAGCGCAGATGGGCGATGTGCGGGCTCGAAGGCGCATCGAGATTAGGGTGAGGCAGCGATCAAAATTGGCGCCGGTTGGTGGCGCCAAGCCATGAATGGGGACGAGAGACTGGCGCCTTAGCCGGTACGGCAGTTGAGTTGGGGGATTGGGCTATGGGGTTTTACGTTCGAAAATCGATCAGTGCGGGACCATTCCGCTTTAACTTTTCGTCCGGCGGGGTTGGCGCTTCCGTTGGCGTGAAGGGCCTCCGCATCGGCACTGGGCCACGAGGTCACTACATCCACGCCGGCGTCGGTGGGCTCTACTATCGTGGCACTTTAGGCAAGGCTAGCGCCAAGAAGGTAGTACAGCTCTCTCAAACCCGATCTGCGCCGCAACCCCGTCCACAATCCTCGCCCCCGGAGTACGTCTCTGACGGCGTCGTAATGAGGGAAATCGAGTCCCGCGATGTGGTGGAGATGCGTGACGAGACATTTGCCAATGTACTCGATGAAATCAATGCTAGGCAATCGCAGACGCGGCTGTCCGTAGCACTCGCGGTTCTGTTCGGGATTGCAGGTTTCCTTGTGGGGACCAAGCTCGGAGGTGCCGCACCGGTGCTGGGCATCGGTGCCTTTGTGCCGGGTATGCTCATTGGCAAATGGTTTGACAGCTACCGTCGGGTAAGCGTGCTCTATTACGATTTGGAAAAAGACGCGGAGGCCGCCTACGGGCGACTTGTCGGCGCGTTCGAAACTCTCACCGGCTGCGGCGGGAGATGGCATGTCGCTGCCGGCGGCAAGATAGAGGATCTGACGGCTTGGAAGCGAAATGCCGGGGCCAGCATGCTGGTCGATAAAAAGCCCACGACACTTGAAAGCTCCTTGCCGAAGGTTGTGCGCAGCAACGTTACTCCGCCTTCAATCCATGTGGGTCGGCAGGTGCTCTTCTTCATGCCTGACCTAGTGCTGGTGAAGGACGGAAACCGATACGGCGCAGTCGGATATGCCGATCTGCAGACCCAATTCGCCCCGAGTAATTTTATCGAGACCGGCAAAGTTCCATCTGATGCGGAGATCGTGAGCTACACTTGGGCTCACCCAAACAAAAACGGCGGGCCCGACAAGCGTTTCAAAGACAATCGGCAGATCCCTGTCTGCCGCTACGAAGCGTTGCGGTTTTCTAGCCCGTCCGGACTTAACGAGCTGGTGGAATTTTCCAAGACAAACGTCAGCCAGCCCTTTTGCCAGGCTCTATCGGCACTCGCGCAATTGCATCGAAGCTCCGACCGCCAATCCATAACGCTGAACGCGCACTCAAGGGACTGATAGTGGCGATGGCTCAAAGCATGGCCAGGTCAGCAAACGCCTTCGCATGGAATCCCATCGCCATCTCGATCCAACTTGCTCCCCCATGAGCAGTTGGCGAGATACCAACGCGCTTCTTCGCAAGATGAAATCTGCCTGCAAAAGCGGCGAGGTTGGCATGAGTAGCTCTGTGCTACTTGGCGACGGCTGATGAGCCCAAGTGGGCTTTTGGTTGGGTTCGTAGCTTCCGAATGTTGTTCGCGCCAATCCCAAGGCTTGTCAAAAGTTCCAATCCAGATTCCGACCTTAGCGGTTTCAGCCTTAGTTTGCTGTTGCGCATAGGCCCCGTGGCTGTAGCGGGGCCAGTCCAAGGCTCGACCATGTTCAACCATCCAGGACGCGACGCTGACACCGTCCGCGCGACGGCAATCACCGACGAAGGCGACGGTACCGATCCCATGAAACAAATGTGCATTGGACAGGCCGCGAAGCCGCAAGGAAATTCGCCAGTGCTTCGGCCGCCTGGCGCCCGCAGGGGTATTGATGTCCGCTCGCGTCATTGCAGTATTGGCGGCTTTCGGGTGCATCGATGCCGTTGAAGCGGACGCGCTGCCCGTGGATCTCTATCGTGTCTCCATCAACCACCGATGCTATGCCGACAATCGGCGCCGGTCTCGACCCGGTCGAGTTTGCTATATCCAGACCACGTAACTGGTCGCCCGGCCCTGTAAAATAGTGGGTGGCGTAAGCAGCCAAGGCCACCACGATCACTAGGATCAGAGGCAAGGGCACATCTGGAAAGAAACGTCTGCGGACGATTGGTTCCGCGCCGCGCCTTGGTCGCGCGCGGCGACGATGAGAATAGCGATTGTTATTCAATTTCCGATCCTTTGCGAAACGCAGGCTGCATGATTTCTAACGTGCCTCTGCACGCTTCGTAGGCGCCTTTTTCGCTGGCGCTGGTTTGCCTTGTAGTTCGGCGCTTTGAACACCATGGTGCCTTCGCAGATCAGCCCGAAGTCACGACTTTGTAGTTGCCCCTTTTCGTGAACACGACCATCTTTCCGCGCTGGAGCCTACAAGTTTTCTCGGAATGCAATTAGGAGGGCCGATTGAAAAAGAAGTCGGCTTGTGCGCCAGTTGGTCGTGGCCGGCGAGGCAGATGCCAGAGCTGCCAACACCTCGTCCAGAGGTATGATGGCATTTTGTCCGAAAGGGAACCTCGAGATCAAGGTGGGGATGCGAAGTGTCCGGAACATTAAACAAACATCCGCAATTTTTCCACTAAGCCGCGGTGCTCACAATACTAAAACGATTGAAGTGTTGGTGGCAGCCATTCGAAGTTGAAAAACGAGCATTTTATGTTGCGAACAGCCCTTGTGTAGGCTCTATGTGTCCAGCCTATCAGGGGGGTGTGAGTGTCGGAAGTTGAAAAATCGGTCTTCCAAAGCGATCTGCCTTTAAAGGAAAAGCTCGAGCGAGCCAGGATGGAATTGCTCGACCTTTCTGCTCGCAACCGACTTTTGAATGTGCCACGGTTTTCAAAGAGCGCGAAGACGATCGATATTGTCGACGAGAGGTCGTCTGAGATCTATCGATTGCTGGTGAGCGAAGGAAAGGCTTTTACCTTCCTGGCCGGCAAGCCGGATCGGCCGAAGGCAGGCCAGGTTGAAAGCAGCCCTCCAGACGAGGAAATCGACTATTCCCCCGTTGCTCTTGCTCAGCCTGAGGACGAAGGATTCGACGATAGAGGGGTATCTGCGCGACATTCTGACACCAAGCTTCAGACGAGGATGACCCCAACGGGGCTGCAGCGCCGGCTCCTTGATCTCTACCACGATGCCCGCACACTTGAGGAAGAGCAGGGCGTCAATATCCTCTTTCTGGCCCTTGGCATGCTGAAGTGGATTGACCCGAACAACAAAGAAAACAACCGTCAGGCTCCTCTCATTTTGGTGCCGGTACGGCTTGAGCGAGGGGCCGCTGGAGAAAAGTTTCGGCTGCGAGCTCGTCCGGAAGATCTTACCGCAAACCTCTCCTTGGAACTCTATCTCGACCGTATCCACAAGCTCGCCCTGCCGCGTTTTGAAGTAGGAGACGACTTCGACGTCTCGGCCTATCTCGATGCCGTTGCCGAAGCAGTGTCGACCAAAGAGGGTTGGCAGGTGCTTGCCGATGATATGGTGCTCGGCTTCTTCTCGTTCGCTAAGTTCTTGATGTACCGTGACCTGGATCCGGATCTCTGGCCGGATGGCGCAAAGATTATCGAACAACCGAAGATCCGCTCGCTTCTTTCAGATGGTTTCGAAACACGCGAACCGCTGATGTCGGACGACATTGCGATTGATCCGCATATTGCGCCTGCCGAAATGTTGCATATCGTCGACAGTGACAGTTCTCAGACGCTGGCGATCCATGATGCAAGAAAGGGTCGCGACCTCGTTATCCAAGGTCCTCCCGGGACAGGAAAATCGCAGACGATCGCGAACATTATCGGGTCGGCCGTTGCCGACGGAAAGACCGTGCTGTTCGTTGCGGAAAAAATGGCCGCACTTGAGGTCGTGAAGCGACGGCTTGACACTGCGGGGGTGGGCGACGCCTGCCTCGAGCTCCATAGCAACAAGGCAAACAAGCGCATGATGCTGGAGGAGTTGCGGCGCACCTGGCAACTCGGATCGCCTCGCGGACAGCTGGCTTCTTCTCTTACTGAACGCCTGCTGGAGGCTAGGGATAAACTCAATGCACATGCTACAAGGATGCATGTTCCGTATGGAGCCTCCGAACTCACCGCTTATCAGGTTCTAGGTCAGCTGACCCGCCTAAGGCAGGCCGGTCAGAAACCCGTGGACATCGAACTTACGGACGCCACAAGCTGGACAAATGATGGCGTTTCGCAACGTCGCAAATTGCTCGATGAGGTCTCTCAACGGATCAACGAGATCGGCTTGCCCATCCACCACCCATGGAGGGGAGTTGGCCTGGATGTCGTTCTTCCAACGACCATTGAGAGGCTCGTCCCACGCATCGCGGCGTTGCTGGATCAAGCCAAGGCGCTGCACGCCAAACTGGTCGATATTGCTGAGCGGATCGAGGCGAAGCCTCCGCAAATTCTCAGCGACAGCGGTGAGATAGAAGATCGCGCTGAACTTCTTGCGTCTGCGCCTGGGCTTCCTGCCGAGGCGCTCGTCTCGCCGGTATGGGATGAGCGTCCGAAAGACACTTCATCGCTTCTCTGGTCAGGAACGGATTTCGCCCGCAAGTCCGAGGAACTTTCAGAGCAGTTGGCGACGATGGCTATCGACACGCCAATTGAAGGTCTCGAGACAGAGCTTGCAAAGCTTCCCTCGGAATTTCCGAAAGATGGTTTCCATCGTGCGCGCCAACTAACCGTGTTGCTGCCACGCTTGCAGGAAGAAGCTGAGCGGCTAAATCAAGAACTGGGGTCTACGGTCCTACCGGACACGCTTGCAGGACTTCTCAGGTTAGTGGTGACTGGCGAGAGAGTTGCGGCAGCCCCCGATGCGAGCCCTGAGGCATTCGCAGCCACCGTTTGGGACTCTGGGCTGGAACAGGCAGGCGACCTTGCCGATAGCGTAGCGACGCTAGAGACTGCCAGAGCCGAGCTTCAGGGCAAGGTTGTTGATGCCGCGTGGAGTACCGACGTGGCCGCGGCGCGGCAAGCGCTCGCCACACACACCGGGATATTGAAAGCATTGAACGGCGACTACCGTCGCGCCACTGCACTTGTGCGGACTATTGTGGTCGACCCCAGCGCGCCTGCGACGCAGATAGTTGGTCTCCTCGACCTGTTGATGAAGGGTCAGGCTGCCGCAGCAAGAGTCCGCGAAGGCGACGCTTTTGGCCGTTCCGCCTTCGGGGCAGATTGGCGTGGGGAGCGATCGCCATCTGTGCCACTGCTGGCGCTAGTGGAATGGATGCGCACTTTACGGGGGCTGGGCTCCGAACCTCGGATTATCGCCGGCCGGATGGCGGAACGCACCGAGGCCGGCGCGCGTGCAGCGCGAGTTCGCAAGGTCATCGAAATCGGTCGGCCGATTATCGAGGGTTTCTGGAACGATCTCGGGCACCTCGCGTCATCCATGCTAGGCGACGTGGCTTCCGCCGAGCGGGCCTCGCTGCAACTGATGGAAGCGAAGGCGAGCACTGTAGCTCAAGCCGATGATGCGTCACGACAGGTTCTGACTGACGCTCCGGATCTGATCACTGAGCGGGTGGAGCTACTGCGCCGACTAGGCAGACTACAAGCGCTTGCTCAAGAGATCGATGCCGGGGAAAGCCTTGGCAAGTTCGCATTCGGCTCGTCGTGGCAGGGTCGAGGATCCGATTGGGCCGCTCTCACGCAAGCCGAGCTTTGGCTGAAAGAAAATGGCTCGATCCGACATCTGGCTGCGCGGTTGCCTGAAAGAATCGCGATCGCAAACTCGGCTCGTTCAGCACGTGAAGCGACCCAAGCGGCAGCGCAGGAATTGAAGGCGCTTTCAAGCAATTTGAAAGCCGATGCTTCCTCGTTGTTTGGAGTAGACGATTTTCCGGACGTCGCGATAGGCGAGGTCGTTTCTCGACTTGAGGGTTGGCTCGATCATCAGGAGCAGCTCTCGAAATGGGTTGCCTATGAAGAGCGGTCTGAAACAGCGCGCAAGGCCGGACTGGGACAGTTGATAGACGGCCTGGCCAACGGCGAGATCACAACAGGATCGGCGCGATCAGTTTTTGATATGGCCTACTACGAGCGAATGTTTCTAGCGATGGCGACCGATGAGCCGGAGCTGGCAAGGTTCGACGGAGAACTGCATTCGAGGGCTGTACGTGACTTCGCAGATCTGGACCGCCGGCGCATCAAGGCCGGCGCCATCGAAGTTGTAACGGCTCATCACCGGAAAATTCCTTCAAGAGACGGCGGAGCTGGACCTGTCGGACTGCTTCGTTCTGAGATGGCGCGCAGACGAGGCCACATGCCCATCCGGCAATTGATGCAGAAGGCAGGCCCTGCCATCCAGGCACTGAAGCCAGTGTTCATGATGAGCCCGCTTTCGGTGGCGCAATTCCTGTCGGCCGGCCGGATGTCCTTCGATCTGCTCGTGATGGACGAGGCGTCTCAGATACAACCCGTGGACGCGCTTGGCTCGATCGCCAGGGCCAATCAGGTGGTCGTTGTTGGCGACGAACGCCAACTTCCACCCACGACCTTCTTCGCGAAGATGACAGGCTCGCAGTCTGACGATGACGAGGGTGAGGGCGCGCAGGTCGCCGACATTGAAAGCATCCTCGGCCTGTTCACGGCCCGCGGCTTGCCGCAGCGTATGCTCCGCTGGCACTACCGTAGCCGTCACCAATCTCTAATCGCAGTATCGAACAGCCAGTTCTACGAGAACCGGCTTTTCATCGTGCCAAGCCCTTATACCCAAGAGGCAGGTATGGGATTGCGGTTTCATCATGTGCCGGAGGGGGTCTTCGATTCCGGTGGCACAGGAACCAATCCGGTAGAGGCGAGAGCTGTAGCCGAAGCGATCATCCGTCATGCGAAGGTGAACCCGCAAGAGACTCTAGGCGTTGCAACATTTTCGGTTAGCCAACGCCGCGCGATCCAAGATGAACTCGAAGCGCTGCGGCGACTAAATCCCGACACCGAGGAATTCTTTCACGCTCATCCAAGCGAGCCATTCTTCGTCAAGAACCTCGAAAATGTTCAAGGCGATGAGCGCGACGTGATCATGATCTCGGTGGGGTATGCCAAGAATGCGCAGGGATACATGGCCATGCGTTTCGGCCCTCTTGGCGCGGAAGGCGGCGAGCGTCGGCTCAACGTCCTCATAAGCCGCGCCAAGCGCAGCTGCGAAGTATTCGCGTCCATCACAGACGAGGACATCGACCTGGAGCGTGGCAAAGGGAAAGGCATCTTCGCCTTCAAGCTCTTCTTGCACTACGCGAGAACAGGGCGAATTTCGCTTGCCCAAGCCACGGTTCGCGAAATGGATTCAATCTTTGAAGAACAGGTAGCCAACGCCCTGATCGAAAAGGGTTATCAGGTTCATGCTCAGGTAGGCATTGCCGGCTTCTTCATCGACCTCGCTGTTGCGGATCCAGAGAGGCCAGGCCGCTATATTCTTGGCATCGAATGCGATGGCGCGGAATATCATTCATCTCGCTCTGCCAGAGATCGTGACCGGCTACGGCAATCTGTTCTGGAAGACCATGGTTGGATTATTCATCGGATCTGGAGCGCTGACTGGTTCCAACGACCTCGTGAGCAGCTGGAGCGAACCATAATAGCGATTGAGGCTGCCAGAAAGGAACTCGATGAGCGGGCCGAATTGGGGGTCCAGAGAAATCGAGCTGTAGCCGTGCAGGTTGTTGCGGTTGACAGAGGCAACGTGACGGAAATCGGTCTCGAAAGCACAAACGGATCCGAGACACCCAATCGAGCCTACGAAGAGGCCGAACTAAAGCGACCGGGATCGTTCGAACTCCACGAGACGCCCAGCGGAATCATGGCCGGACTGGTCGAGCAGGTCGTGGCTACAGAAACGCCAATCCATGTCGACGAAATAGTTTCGCGTATTCGGGACGCCTGGGGTCTGCAGCGGGCCGGTGGCAGGATTCAGGATGCAATCGAGCGGGGGATAAGCATAGCACAGAGAGGTGGTGCAGTAGCCCGTCGAGGCAACTTCTGCTTCAAGCCAAGTGCTCCTGTTCGTCTCAGGGATCGCAGTGGGGTCGTGTCCGCTGGATTGCGCAAGCCCGAAATGATTGCGCAGGACGAGGTCGCCCAAGGCGCTATGGAAGTCGTGAAATCCAATCTCGGTGCGACAGAGGAAGAAATTGCCACAGGCGTTGCGAGGATGCTGGGCTTCAAAGCCACAAGCGCACAATTGAAGCAGCTGATTTCGGCCGCGGTCGCCGATTCAGTTGCCAAGGGATTGTTACGGTCCCAAGACGGCTTGTTGGTGGTCGGCGACTCCACGAGCGAGAAATTAGCCGAAGTGTAATGGGGCGTTGCAGCGACCTCGCTGCAATTTCAGTCGAGCTCAGAACACCTCTTTCCCTGGCGAAGGCCGAATGGCATTTCGATTCGTACACACGGCCGATATTCATCTCGACTCGCCGCTTCGTTCGCTGGCGATGCGAAATCCCGATCTTGCCGGGCTCGTGGGCGACGCCAGCCGCCAGGCATTCGTTTCGATAGTGGATCTCTGCCTTGAGGAACGAGTCGACGCGTTGGTCATTGCTGGCGACCTATACGATGGCGAGCAGACCTCGATGAAAACTGCGCGGTTTCTGGCATCGCAAATGACACGCCTGCACCAGACCGGCATCAGGGTTTTCAAGATCCGCGGCAATCATGACGCCTTGTCGCGGATTTCCAAACAGCTGGTGTTTCCCGACACCGTTACCATCTTCGGCGGTCGTGCTCAGTCGGTATTGCAGACAGCCGGCGGTCTGGACATCGTTTTCCACGGTTTGAGCTTTGCGAACCCAAAGGCCCCGGACAGCCTGCTGACCAAATATCCGGCTGCTCGTGAAGGGGCCGTCAACATAGGCATCATGCATACCAGTCTGGCTGGATCGCCCGGTCACGACGTTTACGCGCCCTGCAGCATCGCTGACCTGCACGCCCACGGTTTCGACTATTGGGCCCTCGGCCACATTCATGTTCGTCAAGTCTATTCCGGCGCAAGCACCGTGGTGATGCCGGGAATACCTCAGGGGAGGGATATTAACGAGGCGGGTGAGAAATCAGTCACCCTGGTGACGGTGCGCGACGACCGTTCGGTGGAGATCGAGGAACGGCTGACCAGCGTTGCGCATTTCGAACGGGTGAGCGTCGACCTTACCGGGGCGGTGGAGTGGCCCGAGGCCGTCGCGCGTATTCGTTTCGCGCTCGAAGAGATGCGGGCCACCGTCCGATCGCGTCATGCTGTGGCCCGCGTTGGCCTGAGAGGGACGTCACCATTGTTATGGGCGCTGATCCGCGACAGGGACCTCCTTCTTGCCGAAGCCGAACAGGCTGCGGAACAGCTGGGCCATATGTGGGTGGAGAAGCTCGAGCTTGACCTCGCGCCGCCTCGGACGGAGACCGCCGAGGATATTGCTGATCCGATTTTCGAACTCGGGCAATCAATGCGTGCCGATGCCACCTCGGAGGCCTTCCGCGCTGAGGCGAGGGCGTTCGTCCAAAAGATGGTCGCCGACCTTCCGGTCGACGGACGGGATTTTGCTGGGAAGGACGAAGCCGGGCTGGAGCAGTTCCTCGATCAGGTGCTTTCCAAGGGTGCGGACTTGGTCACTGCCCGCCTTAAGTCCGGTGGATCGTCATGAGGTTGCGGCGACTTGACCTCATTCGCTATGGAAAGTTCACCAATAGTACGATCGACTTCGGACCCAAACCGGAATCCGGACCTGACCTGCATATCGTGTTCGGCCTGAATGAGGCCGGCAAATCGACCGCGCTTTCCGCCTACTTAGACTTGCTGTTCGGCATCGAGGAACGGAGCCGCTACAACTTCCTGCACGAGTACAGCGCCATGCGCATTGGCGGCGTGCTGGAACTGGCCGGCTCCGAGCACACGTTCACGCGTACGAAACAGCGTACTAATTCGCTATTGAACGCGACGGGCCAACCGGTGAGCGACGTGGCGATCACGGCGCATCTCGCCGGACTGTCGCGTGACGCTTACACGACGATGTTCTCACTCGATGACGAGACGCTGGAAGCGGGCGGGAAGTCGATTCTGGAGTCGCGGGGCGACCTCGGCAAGCTCCTCTTCACGGCAAGCGCCGGTCTTGGGAACGCAAGTGATACGTTGAACACCCTCGAGGCCGAAGCAGACGCTCTGTATCGGAAGCAGGCGCATGGCACCGAACTGGCGCTCCTGAAGAAGCGCCTTGTTGACGTGAAGTCGCGCAGGGATGCGATCGATACCCTTGCATCAACCTACGAGGGCCTGGAGGCCGAACGTCTCGATGCAGCGCAGCAATACGACCGGACCATCAGTGACCGAGCGGTGCTGGTGGCCAGGCTGGATACCATTGCTCGTTACGTGCGTGCTGCGCCGATGCGGGCGGATATCCGGCGCAAGATTGCCCGGCTGAATGAGCTGCCGGACATCGCCTCCCCAGCTCGCACGTGGACGGGTAGTGTCACCGGACTCATCGATGACGATGCCAGCCTCAGAACGCGGCTGTCCGCAAACATCGACGAGGTCCAGCGCTTGGCGGCAAAAGTCACTGCGGTCGATGAGGATGAATCGATCCTGTCGATTTCCGAACGAATCCGCGGGCTTGCGGAGAGCAAAGTGCGCCATACCGCGGCTGGCTTTGACTTGCCCACTCGCAGGATGGGGCTGCAAATCCTCAACAACACCGTGGCAAGCTGCCTAGCCGCCTTGGGTCGATCTTCCGAGCCGGATCCTGCCGCGCTGCTTCTGCCTGCCGTCACCGTTGGCGTCGTTCGCGCTATGGTCGAGCAGAGGTCCGGGATTGCTACCGGGGTGCGCGCCGCCCGCGACGAGGCGGCGGCAGCACTCGATGCGCTGCAGGCGGCAAGGCAGCGGGTCGGCGAGGAAAGGGCAGTGCCCGAACCTGCCAGGGCAAGGCTGGGCTCGGCTTTGTCGAAAGCGCGAGCAAGCGGACACCTGGCGGAGATCAGGACGGCTCGCGAGGCAGAAGATGCGGGAACAATTCGATGGGAGGTGTCGCTCGCGCGCTTGCGTCCATGGAGAGGAGATGCCCTTGCTCTCGCCAACGTCGCGGTTCCGAGCGCCGGGCACATTGCCGCCTGGAAGACAGTAGCGTCAGAACTGGCAAGAAACACCGCCGTACTTGCCGAACGCCTCGCCGAATACGAGGGCAACCATGCCATGCTCAAGGCTGGATTGGATGCCCTTCGTGCCTCGGTCGACGTTGTCGACGATGATGGGGCTGCCGCGATCCGCCGTGTCCGCGATGATGCGTGGGCAACGCACCGCGCAGCGCTGACCGGTGACACCGCTGACGATTTCGCCGTGGCACTGGCGCGCGATGACATTGCCAGCGCGGGCCGGCTGGCCGGCGCGGCGGATCTTGCCGAGATCCGGGCAACGACTCGCGAACTGGCCGAGGTCGCGGCCAACCTGTCACGCAACGGCATCCAACGCACACAGCTCGGCAAGGATGTGGATACCCAATTGTTGGAAATCCGCGCGGTCGCCAGAGACCTGCTCGGAGACGCCGTGGAACCTTCGTCTGAGCGCCTGATCGAAAGGATCGAGGATCAGATCGAGGCGCGCAGCGATGCGCTCGCTGCCTGGGAGCAGATCGAACTTCTCCGCAGGAAGGCGGAGCGAGCCGCTGACGCCGGCGAGCAGATACGCTTGGAAATGAGAGCAGCGCTGGAAAGCGTCGGCATAGTATCAGAGCCGGGCGACACCCTCGAAGCAATCATGGCCATCGCTGAGCTGTTTCTGGATCGGCAGCGCAAGGTGGACGCAGAGTATGCCGAGGCGCTCAGAATGGTGAGCTCCAAAGAAGAGGATCTAGCGGCCCGACGGGTTGCCGTAGGCGTGGCGGAGCGTCGCGAGGAGGAATGGCTGGCCGGCATTGTCGAAGCACTCAAGGGAACTTGGCTCGAAAGCGGGCTCTCAGCATCCGGCGTCGGCACTGTGCTCGATCAATTGGCCGAACTGTCAAGAAGCCTGCAGGAACGGGACGATCTGCAGCTGCGTATCGACAAGATGGCGGCCGACAGGGCTAATTTTCTGGTCGAGGTCATCGCCGTAGCGGTTGAAGCCGACGAGCCGACGAAGGATAGCGAGCCGGAGCAGTTGGCCATCCGCCTTGCCGAGCGCCTGGAGCGCGCCCAGCGGACACGGGAAACGAAGGCAAGCCTCGGCCACGACCTGAAGCGCCTGAAGGAGGCGCGCGACATCCTCGACAATGAGATTTCGGCGCACGAACGCCGCAAGAACGAAGTGCTGGGCGTTTTTGGCGTCGCCACTCTGTCCGAAGTAGTCGAACGCGATGAGCTGCTGCGCGAGCGGGATGGATTGCGCGCTGCCGTCGCTGACCTTGAGGAAGGGGTAGTGGCGGAACTTGCAGTCGACGGATTCGAGGAGGCACGCTCGATCCTGGACGCGATCGATTTCGACAGCCTCACGGTCGAGAAGGCTGAGGGCGAGCAGCGGCTTCGCCAGTTCGATGAGATGATCCAGCAACAGCTGATCCGGCAGACACGCGCGGCCGATAAGCTGGACGCCATCGGCGGCGACAGCGCGGTTGCACACCTGGATGCCGAACGGCGCACAACCCTGTTGGAAATCGAGGAGAAGGCCGTTCGTTACATCGAGCTGAAGCTCGGCATCATGTCGGCTGGAAATGCTTTGCGGATCTACCGTGAGAACCACCGTTCGGGGATGATGGCGCGTGCATCAGACGCATTCAAGCTAATGACCCGTGGGCAGTATTCAGGCCTTACAACCCAGCCCGTGAAAAGCGGGGAGGTTCTCATCGCGGTGCAGCGCGACGGGCAATCCAAGCTCGCTGACGCGCTTTCGAAGGGCGCGCGCTTTCAGCTCTACCTGGCACTGAGGCTCGCCGGTTATTACGAGTTCGCGCAATTCCGGCCCTCGGTTCCCTTCATCGCCGACGACATCATGGAAACCTTTGACCATATTCTCGGAGGAGGTTTTCAGATTGTTTGGGGAGATGGCGAACACAGGTCAGGTCATCTATCTCACGCACCACAAGCACCTATGTGAAATCGCCAAGGCTGTTGTGCCACAATCTACCATTCACCAGCTGGATTAGGCTCGATTAGAATTCGCCTCAAAACGGTTCAACTAACCAACTCGTCTGATATAGGAACTTTCGATCGAATCCGTCATGACGTCCCATAGAGGTTGAGAAATGCCTATTTTGTTCTGCAATGTTGCGTGGATGAACGACTACGCCGGGCGGAGCGCGGATGACCCGCCTCTCGGTGGCGGGGCATTTCCGAGTAAGCAGGGTTATTGCGCGGAAGAATGCAACTTTGTTGCAGCCGATGACGGGTACGTTTACGGCGCTTCGAGACGATTAAGGGCGAATTGGATCGGCAGGTGCGCATCCAGAATCTGGGTTCAGGCAAGCACGACGAATTTGTCGACGGGATCGACATCGTTTGGACGGCTCCGGAGGAAGGCAAAGATCCGCGCGTGGTGGTCGGGTGGTATCGCGGTGCGCGACTGTATCGCCACCGCCAGCACTTCAAGGGGCGTAACCCTTCCGCCCAGCACTACAAGGATAAGATCAGGTCGTTCAGGGCTAGGACACTCGCCGAAAATGCATTCGTGCTGCCCCCGGAGGATAGGCACCGTGGCAAAGGGTGGAGTGGCCAGGCAAATTGGTGGTATGCGAACGATACGACAGATCGATCCGCCAGAGCATTCGTCAAGAGAGTAAAGGCATTTATCGAAGGCGAGCCAGTCGCTCCCGTCGGGGCCTCGCCCGATCATGATGGAGGTCGTGGCCGACCGGCTGGAGCGGCAGCGTCCGACGTCTACAAACGGTATGTGCGGAAGTACGAGATCAATGTCCATCCTCAGCATGACAGTCTGCACAAACAGTTCGTAGCGTTTCTCAGCGAGCGATATCCGCGGATTGATTTTCCCGCTTGTTTTCGCGACGACCTTCGGTTGCGGTTGACGCAATGCCGGAAGTGATGGTCGAGATCAAGCCTGCTGATGCGGCTACGATGCGCTTCGCGATTCGCGCCGCGATCGGCCAGTTGCTCGACTACCGCCAGCATCAGCGGTGGACTGGCCGACAGGTAATTCTCGTCGGTGCGAAGGTGACGAGCAAGAACGATCTAAGTCTGGCGTTTGACAACGGCTTTGGCCTGGCCTGGCCCATTGGAACCGGCGGATTCGAGATCCGCTGGCCCGACGGCACTGGTTGATTGGCAAGCAAGCGCCGAACGTCCGGAGGCTAAAGCTCAGGGTCGCGATGGATCGGCATTGCTGCTTTCGGTGCCGAACCCAATCTCTCATGTGGGGATATCGCAGTCCTCCAAACGATGCTCAAGTCGGTAGTAATGGTCCCTCATGCTTCGCAATCGTGCAATCAGTCCTTACTCGCCGGCGCGCAGAGCTGTGACGAACTCGTTTTCCTCCGCGAACCTGCTTGAGATCGTATCGCGTTACGTACGACATCGATGTTTGCGCCAGCTCAGTGCGGCCAATTTTGTACGATTGCTCGAATTCAGCGTATATCACGCCGTAGATTCAATCAGTCTGCTGCGCAGTTCGATGAACACTGCATCGTCCGTCGATTCGGATAGTCTGGCATCCGACAGTATGTTCCTGACGTGGAGCTCAGTGACGCAGACCGCTGATATAGCACTTGTGTCAACGATCAACGCCAAACCGAGAGGCTTTCTTATCGTCTTGCATTTTGGGACATCTCTACCCTTGAGTGTCTCAGATGCGTATGCGCGAGCCTCTAAGGTCGCTGTACGTTGGCTTTAACGGTGCGGCAGATGCCGCGCACCGAGGTGCTTTGTCGACAACCGGTGTCGGTCGCGTGGCCCGGAGGTGAAGCCGGCGAGGCGCTTGCGCTGGTCCATGCGTAATCATGCGGAGGATCGCGCCGCGCCGGGCATGCGATTGTATCTCTCGTCCCGCTGCGCTGCTGAGGCCTCTTCTGTCAGGCGGTCTAGGTTTCCCGCTTCGGGCCGAGCAGGAACACTGTCAGGGCGGCGAGGAACGTGGCAACAGCACTGTAGGCAATGGCACTGGTAATCCCGGCATTGTCCACCAATAGTCCGCCGAAAATCGCGCCGGCTGCGATTGCCACTTGGAACGCTACGACCATCAGCACACCGGCGCTTTCGGCCTGCTCGGGAGCGGCGCGCCGCACCATCCACGTCTGCAATCCCACCGGCACCGCGCCGAAAGCAAAGCCCCACGCGGCAACCGCAATCGCCGAGGCCGAGGCCGATGCTCCCGCCGTCAGCAGCGAAACAGCGGCTATCGCTATGAGCAGCGGTGCAAGGGCAGCGACTGCCTTGAGACTGTACTCGGCCAGAAGCCCGCCGGCCAAATTGCCGAAGAATCCGCCGATGCCAAAAGCAAGCAACACAAGCGAGATCGTTTCGACATCCAGCGCGGGAATCTTCTCGAGGAAGGCGCGGATATAGGTGATTCCGGCGAAGTGGCCGGAAGCGACCAGCAGGATGACCAAAAGCGCAATTTTGACCATCGGAATCTTGGCCACATCCAGCAGGCTGCGGAAGCTAGCCACTCCAATCGGAGGCAGTCTCGGAATAGTTATGAGTTGCACGAGCAGTGTAGCGGCGCCGCCGGCTGCGGCGAGCACGAAGGCGCTTCGCCATCCCCAGATATCGCCGACATAAGCGCCGATTGGAGCTGCGCAGACGGTAGCTACGGAAACGCCGGTGAGGATGATCGACATGGCGCGCGGCAGGAAGTGGCTTGGAACGAGCCGCATCGCCAGTGCTGCCGACATCGACCAGAAGCCTCCGAGCGCTATGCCGAGCACGACGCGTGCAGTCAGGAGAGCCGCCAGCGACCACGCGCCGGCCGCCAGAACGTCCGACAGGATCAGCAGCAGCGTCATGGTCCACATGACGGTCCTGCGGTCCAGGCGCTTTGTGATGATGGCCACCGTCGGCGCCGAGATCGCCCCGACGATAGCTGTTGCCGTCATCGCCTGTCCAGCCGCTCCCTCGCTGATACCGAGATCATGCGCGAGGGGCGTGAGCAGGCTGACAGGCAGAAACTCTGCCGTGACCAGCCCGAAGGTGCCCAAGGAAAGCGAAATGACCGCACCCCATGCGGGACCAGACGGTGGGACGGGCTTTTCTGGGTCGTGCAGAACAGCGTCCATGACGCCTGCTGCGGATTGGGTCATGAACGAAGTCTCCACTTTGATGCAATGCAACGTGATGTTGGCTGCCTTGACCCAAATCTAAAAACACAAGCGCATTTCCCGGCGGCGTTGCACGGAGGAGGGGATGTTCATTGCTTCGCGATATTTTGTGACGGTGCGGCGCGCAACATCGATGCCGGTTTCCTTCAGCCGGACAGCGATGTCCTCATCGGAAAGCACGTCGCCGGGAGATTCTGCGGCAATGATCGCTTTGATCCGATGCCGGACAGCTTCGGCGGAGTGCGCATCGCCGCCTTGGCAGGACGCGATCGCGACGGTGAAAAAATACTTCAGTTCAAAGACTCCGCGCGGGGTAAGCATGTACTTGTTCGAGGTCACCCGGCTTACCGTCGACTCGTGCACGCCGATCGCGTCAGCGACGGTTCTGAGATTGAGAGGCCGCAGGTGGGCGACGCCATGTTCCAAAAAGGCATCCTGCTGACGCACGATTTCAGCCGCAACCTTAACAATGGTCTTGGCGCGCTGATCGAGGCTGCGGATCAGCCAGGTCGCGTTTTGCAAGCATTCGTCGAGAAATGCTTTATCTTTCGAATTTTGGGGAGTTTGACGCGACACTTCGGCATAGTAGCTTTGGTTGATCAGCAGCTTTGGCAGTGTGGCGGGATCAAGTTCGATCTGCCACCCGCCTTGCGGCGAGGGCGTGACCCAGACGTCGGGTATGATTGATTCAGACGCACCGGATTGGAATCGGTTCCCAGGCTTGGGATCGAGCGCCCGAATCTCATGCATCATGTCGAGAAGGTCTTCTTCATCGACGCCGCAATGCTGCTTCAGTGCCTCAAAATCGCGTCGCGCAAGCATTTCAAGATTGGCAACCAAAGCTGCCATTGCCGGGTCGAGCCGATTTCGCTGGCGCAACTGAATCTCGAGGCATTCTCTGAGACTTCGCGCAAAAACTCCCGGTGGATCAAATTGCTGCAAGGTTCCGAGAACCCGTTCCACAACAGCCTCATGGACATTCAGGCTCTCGGCCAGCTCCAAAAGGTTTGCCCGAAGATAGCCAGTGTCTTCCAGATCGGCGGCAAGCTGGCCAGCGATCAGCCGCTCCTGTGGTGTGAACGCAGTGAGGGCGATCTGACGAGCGACATGGTCGTGCAATGTTTCGGCGAGGGTGGCAAACTCGTCGAGGGAAGGGCCATTGCCCGGCGGGTTGTTGGTCGTGTTGCCGAGTGATTTCCATTGCCCGAGCCGTTCAGCCGACCCTGCCCCGGTCGGTCCTTCAACGGCGTTTGCGCCAGGGCCGACAGGCTGATCCGCTCCCGAAATCGAGACGTCGTCAAAAGGCCCGCCATCGCTTGATGCAGATTCCAAAAGCGGGTTCTTCTCGATTTCCCGCTCCACGAACTGATGCAGTTCAGTATGCGCCAGTTGCAGCAGGCGAATCGACTCAATGAGTTGAGGCGATGCGACCATGGATTGCTTCTGGCGCTGAAGCAGGCTTGCTGAGGATTGCATGGTGAGCGCGAAAATCCTGTCGAGGAGCCTCTTGGGGCCGGCAATGGCACCACTGAGACGTATTCTAGGTCATGCGGCGGCTTTCAGCGTTTCGAGAACGTTTTGCGGGGACGAGACGCCATAGGGGTCGGCCTCGCAGTTGTCGGAGAAACCTTCCTCCTCGAACCAATGCTCCACCACGCCATTGTTGATCAGGGCGGCGTAGCGCCAGGAGCGCATCCCGAAGCCGAGATTGTCCTTGGCGACCAGCATGCCCATTTTGCGTGTGAACTCGCCTGAGCCATCGGGGATGAGCTCGACCTGCTTCAGACCCAAGGACTTCCCCCACGCATTCATGACAAAGGCGTCGTTGACTGAGAGGCAGTAAATCGCGTCAATTCCCTCCTTCTCAAACTCATCATAGAGCTCTTCGAACTGGGGCAATTGGTAGGTCGAGCAGGTCGGCGTGAAGGCGCCAGGCAGCGAGAACAGGATGACCCGCTTGCCGGCAAAGTAGTCGTCAGATGTCTTTTCTTCCCAGCGATATGGATTTGGGCCCTGGACTGACTCATCGCGAACACGCGTGAGAAAGGTGACGAAGGGAACCTTCTTTTGAACGGTCATCAACTTGCTCCTCAGGAAAAAACTGGCGCGCCGGATTCTGGCAGAGGCTGGCGCAATACCGAGCAAAGGCTCGTATGCCGGGCATGAAATGAGGCCCTCGCGGCTCGCACCCTCCTTTTTCCATCCCGATGTAGGGGAACGTCTTGGCTGCTGGTCTTCGTCACTCGAACGCCATCGATCTGAGCAAGTGGAGGCTGTCGAGCCGCTGGGGCAATCTTTCCACGGCTATGGCGCCGGAAGCGGCATCCATCGCTTGCGCTCGTGCCCGGGACAAAGTGATAGCGGGCCCGAAGTAGCCAATATCGAACGCGTGTGGAGGCCTCAAATGGGACTTCACGCAAGAGACCCGCGTTACTGAGCTGGTTCGGCGTATTGTCGAAGTTTGCCAGTGACCCGCCGACCTTGGCTTCGGTGGCTCTTTGATGGGGCTCTTGGGCACTCACATGCTGATCAGAACCGGTAAACGGCAATTGCGCGAGCGCCATGTGTTGGCGTGCCGGCATCGGACCAGCCATGCGCAAAGCGGCTGCCGAGGAGGGACCTCCGGAGGAGATGATGTACCGATGTTCAGCGGGAACAGGCACCGTCTCCTCAGGCCACGGTCTAGAGCTTCGCGTGTCGGGCATGGCGCAAGTCGCTTTCATCGTGTTTTGATGGGCTCTGACCAGGAGCAGCAAGCGGCGTGCCATTTCAAATAGAGATGCTTTTGGAGCGATCCTTTTTCTTGGAAGGACCGTGTCTTCAAGACCGGGCGCGCCCTATAACCGCCTCGTCAGCACGCTCGACAAGGGTGCTGTATGGTGCGGATATGCGGCTGCTTCCGCACCGGCTGGACAAAGACGAACCGAAAGCCGAGCCGATGCCCTACCTCACACCGGCGGGCACTGCAGCGATTTCATAGCGTTTGCCGCAAACGTGTTCTTGCGTGCGCAGGCTCGGCTTTCGCGAACATGCGCCTGTCGCAGCAACCATGAACGCGCGCTCTCGAGCAAGCGCCCTGACTCCGTGAGGATCGAATTCCCCAATCGTGTCTGTTTGCCGCCCCTTATGTTCGAAACTGGACCAGAATGCCGCAAGCCCGACCGAAAGGTCGCCCAGCGCGTACTATCCGACACTGTTCTGTCGCCTTTGTTGGTCCGCGACGCCGGCCTATTTCGCCGAGCTCTTGTCTGGCCTCAGGCTAACCACTGAAAAGCAATCACAATTTTTTTCTTCTGCTGGGCCGGCCAAATTGGCACGAGTTTTGAAGCTCCTTCGTTGCGGGCCGGGAGCCGCCGACCGACCTTCATTTCGTGGATGGCACCGCGATCGATGGAACGAAGAAAGAAAAGCAAAATGTCAAATCCGCGTCGGATAGCGTCTATGGACAGGGGGTCCTCGGCGAAACCGCCCTTACCCAACAGCTCGCCGCCCTTGTCGACCCTTGCGCAGGAAATCTTGGCCGGCGGCGAGTCAAAGGCCCACCACACCGACTTTATCCTGACCTCGAAGGTGCAGGATAACGTTCTGCATCTCGCCGCGCGATGTGCCTAGACAGGTACGCGTTAGCCGATCTTGATAATCGGTCTGCCTTCGGACGACGTCGTCTACAGCCGTCTTAGGTCTTCGCTGCCGCAGCGCCCGCCGGTCACCTTCCGCCCTTCCATCGCTATAGAGTGAAGTGCCACCATGTCCGAACAACCTTTGCCGACGCTGCCGATGTGGCGCGTCGATCACATTGAGCCCTCGCCCGAGATGTTGGCGCTACGCGCCAACGGTCCGATCCACCACGTGCGCTTCCCGTCCGGGCACGAAGGCTGGTGGGTCACAGGCTATGACGAGGCCAAGGCGGTGTTGTCCGACGCGGCGTTCCGGCCCTCGGGAATGCCGCCGGCGGCATTCACCCCGGATTCGGTGATTCTCGGATCGCCGGGGTGGCTGGTCTCGCACGAGGGGGGCGAGCATGCCCGGTTACGCACGATCGTGGCGCCGGCCTTCAGCAACCGCAGGGTGAAGCTGCTCGAGCAGCAGGTCGAGGCGATCGCCGCGCAGTCGTTCGAGACACTGGCGGCCCAGCCCCAGCCCGCCGACCTGCGGCGCCACCTCTCCTTTCCGCTTCCGGCCATGGTCATCAGCGCGCTGATGGGCGTGCTCTACGAGGATCACGCCTTTTTCGCCGGGCTGTCCGACGAGGTGATGACGCACCAGCATGAAAGCGGCCCGCGCAGCGCGTCGCGCCTGGCCTGGGAAGAACTGCGCGCCTACATTCGCGGCAAGATGCGGGACAAGCGCCAGGATCCGGGCGACAACCTGCTGACGGATCTGCTCGCGGCGGTCGACCAGGGCAAGGCGACCGAGGAAGAGGCGATCGGCTTGGCGGCGGGAATGCTGGTGGCGGGGCACGAGAGCACCGTCGCGCAGATCGAATTCGGCCTGCTGGCCATGTTCCGCCATCCGCAACAGCGCGAACGCCTGGTCGGCGATCCATCTCTGGTGGATAAGGCGGTGGAGGAAATCCTGCGCATGTACCCGCCGGGCGCGGGTTGGGACGGCATCATGCGCTATCCGAGCACCGACGTGACCATCGCGGGCGTGCATATTCCCGCGGAGAGCAAGGTGCTGGTCGGCCTGCCGGCGACGTCGTTCGATGCGCGCCATTTCGACGACCCGGAAATCTTCGACATCGGACGCGACGAAAACCCGCACCTGGCGTTCTCCTACGGGCCGCACTACTGCATCGGCGCGGCGCTGGCCAGGCTGGAACTCAAGGTGGTGTTCGGTTCGATCTTCCAGCGCTTTCCCGCGCTGCGCCTGGCCGTGGCGCCCGAAGAACTGAAGTTGCGCAAGGAGATCATCACTGGCGGCTTCGAGGAGTTCCCGGTGCTCTGGTGATGCGCGGACGCCGCCGGGAATCGCGATCTTCTCCGCAATTTGCCGGCGCGCCTGGCGCGCCGGTCAGATCAGCCAGCCAACAGGTAACCAATATGGACGTGCAAGAAACCACGGCAACATGCCGGGACGCCTTCGCCGAACTGGCGTCGCCAGCCTGCATCCACGACCCGTATCCATTCATGCGGTGGTTGCGCGAGCACGATCCGGTGCATCGCGCGGCGTCGGGCCTCTTTCTGTTGAGCCGCCACGCCGACATCTACTGGGCGCTCAAGGCCACGGGCGATGCTTTTCGGGGACCGGCGCCGGGCGAACTGGCGCGCTATTTCCCGCGGGCGGCGACCAGCCTGTCACTCAGTCTGCTGGCGTCCACGCTAGCGATGAAGGAACCACCGACTCATACGCGTCTGCGCCGGCTGATCTCGCGCGATTTCACCATGGGCCAGATCGACAACCTGAGGCCGACCATCGCTCGCATCGTCGCAGCGCGCCTGGACGGCATGGCGCCCGCGCTGGAGCGCGGGGAGGCGGTGGACCTGCATCGGGAATTCGCGCTGGCCTTGCCCATGCTGGTTTTCGGCGAACTGTTCGGCATGCCCCAGGACGACATGTTCGGGCTCGTCGCCGGCATCAGCGCCATTCTGGAAGGCCTGAGCCCGCACGCCAGCGATCCCCAGCTCGCCGCGGCGGACGCGGCCAGCGCCAGGGTGCAGGCCTACTTCGGCGACCTCATACAGCGCAAGCGCACCGATTCCCGCCACGACATCGTGTCAATGCTGGTCGGCGCACACGACGACGATGCCGAGATGCTGTCGGATGCGGAATTGATCAGCATGCTCTGGGGCATGCTGCTGGGCGGCTTCGCCACCACTGCTGCGGCCATCGACCATGCGGTCCTGGCGATGCTGGCGTATCCCGAACAGCGGCACTGGCTGCAGGGAGATGCCGTGGGGGTGAAGGCATTCGTCGAAGAAGTCCTGCGCTACGACGCGCCCGCCATGTTCAGCTCCATTCCGCGTATCGCCCAGCGCGACATCGAACTGGGCGGCGTGGTGATCCCGAAGAACGCGGACGTGCGCGTGCTGATCGCGGCCGGCAATCGCGACCCGGACGCCTTCGCCGATCCCGACCGCTTCGATCCCGTGCGGTTCTACGGCACCAGTCCTGGCATGTCGATCGACGGGAAGATCATGCTGAGCTTCGGCCACGGCATCCACTTCTGCCTCGGTGCGCAACTGGCCCGGGTGCAGTTGGCCGAGAGCCTGCCGCGGATCCAGGCGCGCTTCCCCACGCTGGCATTGGCCGAGCAGCCGACCCGGGAGCCCTCCGCGTTCCTTAGGACGTTCCGCGCGCTGCCGGTGCGGCTGCATGGGCACGGGGGCTGAGATGCGCGTCCTGGTCGATCAGGATCTGTGCGGAACCACCGGGCAGTGCGTGCTGACGCTGCCGGGCACCTTTCACCAGCGCGAACCGGACGGCGTGGCCGAAGTGTGCGTGGCGACGGTCCCGCAGGCGCTGCACGCCGCCGTGCGGCTCGCGGCCAGCCAGTGCCCGGTCGCCGCCATTCGGGTCATCGAAAGCGACGCTGGCGATGACGAGCGCGCCAGCGCCGACCCTGCGCCTTCTCCGGCGCAGGCCAAGCGGCATGCCGCGAAAGACCAACGCAATCCAGGAGACACGATGGGACGGTTTGAAGGCAAGGTGGCCGTGGTGACCGGCGCCGGCGCCGGCATCGGCAAGGCATGCGCCCTCGCCATCGCGCGCGGGGGCGGCAGAGTGGTGGTGGCCGACATTGATGGCTCGGCGGCCATCGCCTGCACCGCGCAGATCGCGGCTGAAGCGGGCCACGCGCTGGCCCTGGCCATGGACATCGCCGATGAGCAGGCGGTGGCAGCGCTGTTCGAGACGGCGGAGCGGCACTTCGGTGGGGTCGACCTGCTAGTGAACAATGCGAGCGCCATGCATCTGACCTCACGCGACCGCGCGATCCTCGAGCTGGACCTGGCGGTCTGGGATCAAACCATGGCGACCAATCTGCGCGGCACGCTGCTCTGCTGCCGGCAGGCCATCCCACGGATGATCGCCCGCGGCGGTGGCGCCATCGTCAACATGTCGTCGTGCCAGGGGCTCAGCGGTGACACCGCGCAGACGTCGTACGCCGCGTCGAAGGCGGCGATGAACATGCTCTCGGCCTCGCTCGCCACCCAGTACGGCCATGCGCAGATCCGCTGCAACGCCGTTGCGCCGGGTCTCGTCATGACCGAGCGTCTCCTCGCCAAGCTGGACGAGTGCATGCAACGGCATCTGCGCCGGCACCAGCTCCTGCAGCGCGTCGGCCGCCCCGAGGACGTGGCCGCGCTCGTGGCGTTCCTGCTCTCCGACGATGCTGCGTTCATCACCGGCCAGGTCGTGTGCATCGACGGCGGCATGCTGGCGCATGTGCCGACGTACGCCGACGGTGGCAACAGCTGCGCCGCGCGGCCTGCCGGCGACACCGCCGAAGCGGCCGCGGCGTCGCGCTGCTGATGGACATGCTGCTCAACCCGCTCAACCGTCGGCACAGGCTGCGGTACGACATCCCGGTCATGCCAGGCGCTTTCCCCCTGGTCGGGCATCTTCCCGCCATCGTCTGCGACCTGCCGCGCCTGCTGCGGCGCGCGGAACGGACGCTGGGCAGCCACTTCTGGCTGGATTTCGGCCCTGCCGGACACCTGATGACCTGCGTGCATCCGGATGCGTTCGCACTGCTCCGGCACAAGGACGTGTCCTCGGCGCTGATCGAAGAGATCGCGCCCGAATTGCTTGGCGGAACGTTGGTTGCCCAGGACGGCCGCGCGCACCGGCAAGCGCGCGATGCGATCAAGGCGGCGTTCCTGCCCAAGGGGCTGACCCAGGCCGGCATCGGCGACCTGTTCGCGCCCGTCATCTGGGCGCGGGTGCAGGCGTGGCGCGAGCGCGGCGACGTAACCATCCTGCGCGAAACCGGCGACCTGATGCTCAAGCTCATCTTCAGCCTGATGGGAATCCCCGCGCAGGACCTGCCGGGATGGCATCGCAAGTACCGGCAACTGCTGCAGTTGATCGTCGCGCCCCCGGTCGACCTGCCGGGACTGCCCTTGCGCCGCGGCCGCGCCGCCCGAGACTGGATCGACGCGCAGTTGCGCCAGTTCGTCCGCGACGCGCGCGCGCATGCCGCGCGCACCGGGTTGATCAACGACATGGTGAGCGCCTTCGACCGCAGCGACGATGCGCTTTCCGATGACGTCCTGGTCGCCAATATCCGCTTGCTGCTGCTTGCCGGTCACGACACCACTGCCTCGACGATGGCCTGGATGGTGATCGAGCTGGCGCGGCAGCCTGTGATGTGGGACGCCCTGGTCGAGGAGGCGCAACGCGTGGGCGCGGTGCCGACCCGTCACGCGGACCTGGCGCAGTGTCCGGTCGCCGAGGCGCTGTTCCGCGAGACGCTGCGCCTGCATCCGGCGACCACGCTCCTGCCGCGTCGCGCCCTGCAGGAATTGCAACTCGGCCAACGGCGCATTCCCGCGGGCACCCATCTGTGCATCCCGCTGCTGCATTTCTCGACCTCGGCGCTGCTGCACGAGGCGCCTGATCAGTTCCGCCTGGCGCGGTGGCTGCAACGCACGGAGCCGATCCGGCCGGTGGACATGCTGCAGTTCGGTACCGGCCCACACGTCTGCATCGGCTACCACCTGGTATGGCTGGAAATGGTGCAGTTCTGCATCGCCTTGGCGCTGATCATGCACAAGGCCGGGGTGCGGCCGCGGTTGCTGAGCGGCGTCGAAAAAGGCCGGCGGTATTACCCGACCGCACATCCGTCCATCGCAATCCGCATAGGCTTCTCATGAGCTGGCATCGCATGCCCCGTGTGGCGAGGCAGCGGCGCCGGCGAGGCGCGGCATTGCTGCACTCAGCGCGCGCGCTCGGTGCGACGCCGGCAACACCGCTGCGGCTTGGCGCTCGCTGTGGTCATCTCGTGTCAGGTACAAGGACATGAAAAACATGCAGACCGGTTCCACGCTACACGACGACCGAACTGGCGTTTCCGCGCTCGGCGGATTGGGCGCGCAGGCGCGCGGCGCATCCGGCAGGCTGCTGCCTGAGATCTGGATGCAGGACGGCGCAAAGCGGGTCGAACAGACGCTGGCGCGTCTTCTCTGCGCCGAAGACGACGGTGAGACCGAGCTGATGGTGGCGATGCGCTACGCCACCTTGCATGGCGGGAAGCGCACCCGCGCCTTGCTCTGTCTGGCGGCCGGCGCACTGGCCGACACGCCGGCGCACATGCTCGACGACGTCGGCGCCGCCATCGAGATGATGCACGCCTGTACCCTGGTCCACGACGACTTGCCCGCGATGGACGACGACGTGCTTCGCCGCGGCCTTCCGACCGTGCACGTCAAGTTCGGCGAAGCCACTGCGATCCTGGTCGGCGATGCGCTGCAGGCGCACGCCTTCCTGACCCTGGCGAGCCTGGATGCGCCCGGCGACAACCGTATCGCGCTCGTGCGCGAACTGGCGCAGGCCGTGTCCGCCGAGGGTGCCGCAGGCGGGCAGGCCATGGATCTGTCGCTGGTCGGAAAGCACGCCGAGCTGGACAGGATCCTGGCGATGCACCGGATGAAGAGCGGAGCGTTAGTGCGCGCGTCCGTTCGCATGGGCGCGCTATGCTCCATCGCGGAGGATGCCGCGCACGCTGCGCTGTACTGTGCGCTCGATCGCTACACCGCCTGTTTCGGCCTGGCGTTGCAGGTGGTCGACGACATTCTCGACGCGACAGCGGATACTGCGACGCTGGGCAAGACCCCCGGCAAGGACGCGGCGGCGCAGAAGCCGACCTGCGCGTCGATCATGGGGCTGCAGGCAGCGCGCCAGTTCGCGCTGGATTTGTTGCGCGACGCCGGGGAAGCCATCGCCCCGCTGGGGCCGCGTGCGGAACGATTGGCGCAGATACTGCAGCGGGCCAACGCGCATCTGTTCAAGCACGCGCCATGCGCATGAGCACGCCCGTCCACATGGAGTCGCCCCTGTGCCGGTGCGATCGGCCGGCGGCAGCGGTGCATGCTGCACTGTGCCCAAGTCCGCGGCGATGTGCGCGGCGTTTGCCGACCCTGGTTCTCGTCAACCGTCTGCAGAAGGAACATCCCGCGTGAACGCGCTGTCCGAACAGATCCTTTCCGAATTGCGCCACCTGCTGAGCGAGATGAGCGACGGCGGCAGCGTCGGTCCGTCCGTCTACGACACGGCGCGAGCTCTGCAGTTCCACGGCAACGTCACCGGTCGGCAGGACGCATACGCGTGGCTCATCGCGCAGCAACAGGCCGATGGCGGATGGGGAAGTGCGGACTTCCCGCTGTTCCGCCATGCGCCCACGTGGGCGGCGTTGCTGGCATTGCAGCGTGCCGATCCTCTTCCCGGCGCTGCCGACGCAGTCCAGGCTGCAACCCGGTTCCTCGAGCGCCAGCCCGATCCCTACGCGCATGCGGTGCCGGAAGACGCGCCGCTCGGCGCGGAGCTGCTCCTGCCGCAGTTGTGCGGCGAGGCCGCACCCTTGCTGGGCGGCCCGCGCCACCCGGCGCTGTTGCCGTTGCGGCAAGCGTGCCTGGTCAAGCTGGGGGCGGTGGCGACATTGCCGAGCGGCCATCCGTTGCTGCACTCCTGGGAAGCCTGGGGGACATCGCCGACCACCGCATGCCCGGATGACGACGGCAGCATCGGCATCAGTCCGGCGGCCACCGCCGCGTGGCGTGCGCACGCCGTGACACAGGGGAGCACGCCGCAGGTCGGGCGCGCCGACGCGTATCTGCAGGCGGCATCGCGGGCGACGCGCAGCGGCATCGAAGGTGTCGTTCCCAACGTCTGGCCGATCAATGTGTTCGAGCCGTGCTGGTCGCTGTACACCCTGCATCTGGCCGGGCTGTTCGCGCATCCCGCGCTCGCCGAGGCGGTGCAAGTGATCGTCGCGCAGCTCGACGCCCGCCTAGGCGTGCGCGGTCTGGGCCCGGCCTTGCACTTCGCGGCCGATGCGGACGACACCGCCGTTGCGATGTGCGTCCTGCGCTTCGCAGGCCGCGCCACGGCGGTCGATGCGTTGCGCCATTTCGAAATCGGCGAGCTGTTCGTCACCTTCCCCGGCGAGCGCAATGCCTCGGTGTCGACCAACATCCACGCCCTGCATGCGTTGCGAATGTTGGGAAAGCCCGCCGACGGCACCAGCGCCTACGTCGAGGCCAATCGCAACCCGCATGGTCTATGGGACAACGAGAAATGGCACGTTTCGTGGCTGTATCCCACCGCGCATGCGGTCGCTGCGCTGGCGCAAGGCAAGCCCCAGTGGCGCGACGAGCGCGCGCTGGCGGCGCTGCTGCAGGCGCAGCGCGACGACGGCGGCTGGGGCGCCGGTCGCGCGTCCACATTCGAGGAAACCGCCTATGCGCTGTTCGCGTTGCACGTGATGGACGCGAGCGAAGAGCCGACAGGGCGCCGGCGCATCGCCCAGGCGGTGGCGCGTGCGCTGGAGTGGATGCTCGCCCGCCACGCGGCGCATGCATTGCCGCAGACGCCGCTGTGGATCGGCAAGGAACTGTATTGCCCCACCCGGGTGGTGCGCGTGGCCGAACTCGCCGGGTTGTGGCTGGCGCTTCGTTGGGGGCGGCGCGTCTCGGCCGAGGGAGCAGGAGCGGCGCCATGATCCAGACCGAACGCGCGCTGCAGCAGGTGCTGGAGTGGGGGCGTTCCCTGACCGGGTTCGCCGACGAGCATGCCGTGGAAGCGGTCAGGGGCGGCCAGTACATCCTACAGCGCATCCACCCGAGCCTGCGCGACACCAGCGCCCGCACCGGCCGCGATCCGCAGGACGAAACGCTGATCGTGGCGTTCTATCGCGAACTGGCGCTGCTGTTCTGGCTCGACGATTGCAACGACCTTGGCCTGATCGCGCCGGAGCAGCTCGCCGCGGTGGAGCAGGCGCTGGGGGAGGGCGTGCCGTGCGCGCTCCCCGGATTCGAGGGCTGCGCCGTGCTGCGCGCTTCGCTGGCCGCGCTCGCCTACGACCGTCGCGACTATGCTCAGCTTCTCGACGATACCCGGTGCTACTGCGCGGCGCTGCGCGCCGGACACGCGCAGGCGGCAGGGGCGGAACGCTGGTCCTACGCCGAGTACCTGCACAACGGCATCGATTCGATCGCCTACACGAACGTGTTCTGTTGCCTGTCGTTGCTGTGGGGGCTGCAAATGGCGACCTTGCGCGCGCGTCCGGCGTTTCGCCAGGTCCTGCGGCTCATCTCCGCGATAGGGCGCCTGCAGAACGATCTGCATGGACGCGAAAAGGATAGGTCGGCCGGCGAGGCCGACAACGCGGCCATCCTGCTGCTGCAGCGCTATCCGGCTATGCCTGTGGTGGAGTTCCTCAACGACGAGCTGGCCGGCCATACGCGCATGCTGCACCGGGTGATGGCGGAAGAACGCTTTCCCGCGCCGTGGGGACCGTTGATCGAGGCCATGGCGGCCATCCGCGCGCAGTACTACCAGACCTCGACCAGCCGCTACCGCAGCGACGCTGCGGGGGGAGGCCAGCGTGCGCCGGCCTGAACGCGCGGGAGGCGGCGGCGTGCGCGCGCTGCCGTCGGTCCGATCCAACGCAACGCCGTCGCCCGATGCCACGGAGAGAGCGAGCATGAGCGACACCGCCCTGAGCCGGCGCAAGGACGACCATCTGGACATCGTGTTGGATCAGCGAACGGCGCCGGCCACGGTCGCCGCCGGCTGGGAGTACATCCGTTTCGAACACTGCGCATTGCCCGAGTTGGACCTGACGGAGATCGACCTGCGCGCCTCGCTGCTAGGCAAGACCATGCGCGCGCCGCTGCTGATCAGCTCCATGACCGGCGGCATGCCACGCGCCGAGGCCATCAACCGGCATCTGAGCGAGGCAGCGCAAGCCTTGGGGATCGCCATGTGCGTCGGTTCGCAGCGCGTGAGCCTGCAATCCCGCAACTCCCAGGGACTGACGCGCGCGCTGCGCCGCCTGGCCCCAGACATTCCCTTGCTGGCCAATATCGGCGCCGCGCAACTGCGCGAGGCCGACGGCCTGGACCTGGCGCGCCGGGCGGTGGATGCGCTGGAGGCCGATGGACTCATCGTTCATCTCAATCCGCTGCAGGAAGCGGTACAGCCGGAGGGCGACCGGGACTGGCGCGGCGTCCTGGCGCAGATTGCTCGCGCCGCGCGCGGCGTGGGCGTGCCGATCGTGGCCAAGGAAGTGGGGTCGGGGCTGTCCGCTCCGGTGGCCTGTGCGCTCGTCGACGCGGGCGTGGCGGTGATCGATGTCGCCGGCGCCGGCGGCACCAGTTGGGCCGCGGTGGAGGGCGAGCGCGCCCGCGATGCCGCCGACCGTGCAGTGGCGATGGCGTTCGCCGATTGGGGGATTCCGACCCCGGCCAGCGTTCAGGCGGTACGTC